>CALJLC010000001.1 GCA_937982605.1 uncultured Gemmatimonadales bacterium
CGCCGAGGACTACCGGGCAGTGCAGCTCGAGTCGCTCGCGAGCCAGCGCGCCCGCCTGCACCCGATGGTCGACTCGATCCCCGTATCGGGGCTCGCCAACATCGACAACCCTGGGCAGCGGAGCTTCGCCGAGCACGTCTACCACGCGGGCACCGCGAACGCCGGCGCCATCGACCGCTTCTTTCCCGGGCCGGCCTTCACCCCGCCCGACTCGGCGCGCTCCCTGGCGGACAAGGACGGGCTGCGCACGGCGATCGACACGTCGTTCGACTACCTGCGCACGATCCTGGAGGGTCAGTCGGAGGAGGAGCGCCTCGCCACCTTCCAGCTCGCCGGCCGGTCGATCCCGGTGTGGCGCTTCTGGGACGAGCTCAACGAGCACACCTACTGGACCCTCGGCGAGATCGTCGGGAACTTCCGCTCGCTCGGGATGGCGCCGCCGAACTTCCGCTTCTTCTGAGCGTCGGGCGTCCCGTGCCGCCATCGCCCCGCCCCGGCCGACGGACGAACGTGTCCGCATGTCCTTCGTCGTCCCCGGCCTGCCCACCGACTGCTGTGCGCTCCTCGACGAGCGCTCGAGCCCGGACTTCCGCGCCGTCTTCGGCACGCTGGTGGCCGCGGCGTCGGACGTGGCCGTGGCGGTCACCCGCGTCCGGCTCACCACGCTCGACCTGACGGCGCCGGAGCTCGGTCACGTGGAGTCGATGCGGGTGATCGTGGCCGAGCTCAGCGCGCTGGCCCTGGACGCGGAGGCCCGTCTGCTGCGCTCCGATCCGCGGCGCGCAGAGCGCGTGGCTCTGTACCGCGGGCTCCTGGAGTCCGGCCGGCTGGAGGTGCGTGCCGCACCGCTCGGCGGATGGTCGCCCGACTTCACGGTCTTCTCCGACGCGGGCGGGCCGGGCGCGCTGCTCGTCGGGGGCCACTGGTTCGAGCGGCCGTTTCATCGCGGCCCGTCCCTGGCGTCGCTCCACCGCGGGGACGCGGCCCGGCTCGCTGCGCGGCGCCACGCCGAGCTCTGGGACCGCGCCCACGACATCGGGCCGGCGCTCTGGAGCATCCTCTCGCGGGCCGAGCGGAGCGGGCGGCTGATGGAAACGGTGGCCGGGACCGTCACGGAGGACTCGCGTAAGGCGTACCAATCCGAGAGTGCGGGCCCCACGGTCGATCGGCATCGTCCCGGTTCTCGTCTGACCAGGTAGCTCAGCCGTATTCGGCTGAGTGGTTCAGATCGCCCGCTTCACTGGACGGTCACCGTCGCTGCGCAAAGTCAGAACACCGATCCGATCTACATCACGGTGGACGAATGGGCCGAGTGCCTGCAGTAGCGCGTCATCGCCTGTCGGTCGCTCCTTGGCGCCGGCCGACAGGCCCGCCCAGGCGCCGCAGTCGTCGACGGTTCCTGCCGCCGCCGAGCGCCGCGATCGCAGCTGTCATGCTGACCCTGCACGGAGGGGCTGCCCCCGTTGCCACCCAGCAGCCGATCGAGGCGCTCGTCCTCAACTCGGCGATCGGTGGTGTCACGGCCGGTCTGGTGAGCCACGCTCGGGGTCGCCCATTCTGGAAGGCGTTGCTCGGGGGTGCCATCGGCGGTGCGACGGCGTACGGCGGGAAGCTGATCGTGGCCGAACGAGACGATCTTGGCTTCCTGGGCCGCGAGTTGGTGCTCGTCGGATCGTCCATCACCCGCAATTCGATGCTCGGGGTGGGGCTACTCGACACGCTCACCGTCGCGATCGGTCCTGTGAAGGTCGACATCGCGCCGCGCGCTCCCGGAGTGCCCAACGTACGGCTCGACGTGTTCGAGGTCGGATGGATCGTCTACGCCATGACCCGAGACACGTATTCGTTCGACGCACGTCGGTCGCTCCGGAGTGGTGCGATCGTCTTCACCACGCGCGAGGGATTGGGGTTCGACGATCGAGGCGTGGTCTATGCCCGGACGTACCCCGGAGTCATCGTGGCCGAGGAGGCCTTTCTGGCGGCGAGTCCCCGCACCTTTGCGCACGAGTTGATCCACGTGGTCCAGATCGACCAGCTGGGCACGATCGTGGGCATCCCCCTGGAGCATGCCGCGCTCGACGCGCTCGGGTGGCGCGACGCACCTCCGTTTCGCTACCTCCAGCTCGGGGTCGCGCACTTCCCCGCCGTCCTCCTGCTGTCAGGACTCCTCGAGCGGGAGGCGGACGGCTTCGAGGCTCGGTAACCGGAGCTCGCGGCTGGTTGACACCCCCCGGCGCGGTCGGCTTATTTCATGCCCGTCGCGCCCCGGCGCGGCGCCGATCCGGCGTAGCTCAGTTGGTAGAGCAGCTGGCTGTTAACCAGCGGGTCACAGGTTCGAGTCCTGTCGCCGGAGTCCGAGGGCCCACCCGAGGGGTGGGCCTTCGTCGTCTCAGCCGTGTCGCCCGGGGCCCGCCGTCCGCCTAGCTTGGCCGCCCGTCCGCTCCTCCGCCCGCCCGGGCCGCCCTCTCGCCGATGACGTCCCTCGATCGCTCCACGTCCCGACTCCGGGCGCTCACCATCGCCCTCGCGGTGGCCGGCGCCGCGCTGTCCGGGTGCGGCGCGGAGGCGGACGGGGAAGCGCCCCTCGAGCTGCATGTCTTCGCGGCGTCCTCGCTCACCGAGGCGTTCGCCGAGATGGAGCAGGCGTTCGAGGCCGCCCACCCCGACGTCGACGTGCTGCTCAACCTGGCCGGCAGCCAGGTGCTCCGGCTCCAGATCGAGCAGGGCGCACGCGCCGACGTCTTCGCCTCGGCCAACGAGGAGCATGCCGCCGCGCTCGCCGGGGCCGGGCTGGCCGGTCCGGCCGAGACGCTCGCCTGGAACGCGCTCGTGGTCATCGTGCCGGCGGACAACCCCGCGAGCATCCGCGCCTTCGCCGATCTGCCCCGCGCCGAGCGGCTGGTCGTCGGCCATGCGGCGGTCCCGGTGGGCGCGTACACGCGGGCACTCCTGGCGCGGGCCGGGACCGAGCTCGGCGCCGACTTCGCCTCCGCGGTCCGCGCGCGGATCGTCTCCGAGGAGAGCAACGTCCGCCTCGCTCGCGCCAAGGTCGAGCTCGGGGAGGCCGACGCGGCGATCGTCTACCGCACCGACGCCATCGCGTCGGAGCGCGTGCACGCGATCGGCATCCCGCCGGCGCTCGCGCCCCGGACGCGCTACGTGATCGCGGCGGTGGGCGACGCCGCGGTGGACGTCGCGGCGGGTGGGGACGGGACGGGCGCGCGCGGCGCGACGTCGAGCGGAAGCGCCGCGCGCGCCTTCATCGCCTTCGCGCGCTCCCCCGCGGGGGCGGCGATCCTCGAGCGGCACGGCTTCGAGGGGGCGGACGGGTGAGCGGCGAGGCACGACGGGGCGGCTGGTGGCCGGCCGGTCGCCCGAACGCGCTCGGCGCGATCCTGGCCGGGGGGCTCGTCCTCTTCCTGACCGTCCCGCTCGTGGCGCTCCTCCTCACGTCGAGCCCCGAGGAGCTGCGCGCCGGAGCGGCCAGCCCGCTCTTCCGTCCGGCGATCGCGCTCAGCCTGCGCACGACGCTCGTGAGCCTCTTCGTGATCGTGGTGGCGGGCACGCCGCTCGCCTGGTGGATCGCCACGTCGGCCTCCCGGCTGGCCCGGGTGGTCGAGGTCGTCGTCGACCTGCCGATCGTGATCCCCCCCGCCGTGGTCGGCGTCGCGCTCCTGAGCGCGTGGGGACGTCAGGGCCTCCTCGGCCCGCTCCTCGACGGCGTCGGCATCGGCGTGCCGTTCACCGAGCGCGCGGTGGTCGCCGCCCAGATCGTCGTCGCCGCGCCGTTCTTCGTGCAGGCCGCGGCCAACGCCTTCCGGAAGGTCGACGCGGACACGCTCATCGTGGCGCGCACCCTCGGCGCCTCCCCGACGATGGCCTTCTTCCGCGTGGCCGTGCCGATTGCTCGACCCGGTCTCGTGGTGGGCGCCTCCCTGGCGTGGGCGCGCGCCCTCGGGGAGTTCGGCGCGACGCTCCTCTTCGCGGGCAACCTCACCGGCCGGACGCAGACGATGCCGCTCGCGATCCTCACGGCGCTCGAGTCGGACGTGCGCGTGGCCGTCGTGTTCTCTCTCGTGCTCGCCGCCCTCGGCACGCTGCTCCTGGTCGGGCTCCGCCTGGCGCCGCCGCTCTGGGCCAGCTTCGCGGGGGCGCGGGCGAACGGAGGCGGCGGGTGAGCTGGCGCGCGGCGATCGCCACGACCGCGGGCCGGTTGAGCCTGGAGGTCGAGCTGGAGGGAGGGCTGGCCCCGCTCGCCGTCGTGGGCCCCAACGGTAGCGGCAAGACGACGCTGCTCCGGGCGATCGCCGGAGCGCACCGTCCCGTCTCGGGATCGATCGTCGTCGACGACGTGCCGCTGCTCGACAGCGCACGAGACGTCGACCTGCCGATCGAGGAGCGCGGCGTCGGCTACGTGCCGCAGGGCTACG
>CALJLC010000002.1 GCA_937982605.1 uncultured Gemmatimonadales bacterium
GGCTCCATCGTGCGGACGCGGGCGATCACCGCGTCTCCGTCGACCTCGCGCACCGCCCGGCGCAGCGGCGCCACCGCCGCGGCCGGATCCCCGGCCACGCGGGCCGCCACGTAGTGGAAGTTCTGGAGCGCGGCGGCGAGCATCGGGACGTAGACCGTGGCCGTCGGCTCGTCGGCCACCCCGTCGTGCTTCATCGGCGCGACTACGCCGATGACTTCGGCGACGATCGGGTCCTCGCCGATCACCGATATCTCGAGCCGCCGTCCGAGCGCGCTGCCGTCGGGCCAGAGGAGCCGCGCGGCCGTCTCGTCGACGAGCACGGTGCCATGTCGGTCGTCCGACGCAAACGCTCGACCCTCCTTCACCCGAGCGCCGAGCGCCTCGAGGAAGCCCGGTGAGATCCACCGGATGGAGGTCTCGTAGGGGCTGACCTCGGCCGCGAGCATCTCCGTCGACCGGACCGTCCCGGTGAAGAGGCCTCCCGCGAGCGGGATGCGGTTCGAGTACCCCGCCGCCTGCACGCCGGGGACGGCGAGGATGCGATCCCGGTACGCGGTCATGAGCGCCGCGGCCTCCTCGTGCGTCTCTCCCCAGCCGGGCGCCTCGAGCGCGAACGTCACGACCCCGCTTCGCTCGAATCCGAGATCCACGGCCTCGAGGCTCGCGAAGCTCCGAAGCAGGAGCGCGGTGGCGGCCACGAGCGCCACGGACGTCGCGACCTCGCCTACGACGAGGAGCCGGCTCAGTCGCTGCCGGCTCGCGCCGGCCGTGCCCCCGCGCTCGCCGAGCGCCCCGGCCAGATCCGTACGGCTTCCGCGCACCGCGGGGACGAGCCCGAAGACGACCGCCGCGGCGGCCGTCGCGGCCAGCGCGAAGAGGAAGACGCCGCCGTCGAGGCGCACGAGCTCGAGGCGGGGAAGCGTGGGCGGCGCGAAGTGGACGAGCGCGCGTACGCCTAAGGAGGCGAGCACGAAGCCGAGCAGCCCGCCCGCGGTGGCGAGCACCGCGCTCTCGACGAGGAGCTGTCGGGCGAGCCGCGCTCTCGAGCCGCCGAGCGCCGCCCGCACCGCCACCTCGCCGCTTCGCTGCTCGCCGCGCGCCAGCACCAGGTGGGCCACGTTCGACGCCGCGATGAGGAGGACCGCGCAGACGGCGGCCATCAGCATCCAGAGCGTGCGGGAGACGTCCCGGATCATGTCGGTCTTCACGGGCACGAGCGGCACCCGGAGCTCGGTGCCTCCGTCCCGGTCCGTGATCGTGGCGTTCACGGTCGAGATGACCGCGTCGACTTCGGCCTGGGCCTGATCGAGCGTCACCCCGTCGCGAAGGCGCGCGACGCTGCGCAGCCAGCCGACCGAACGGTCGTCGCCCTGTGTCCACTCGTGCGGCATGAGGCGCCAGACCTCGTGGTCCGCCCGCGCCCCGCCGAAGGTGGTGAGGTTGGGATCCCGGTTCGGCGGAAGCACCCCCGCGATCTGCATCGGAAAGCCGCTCACGTCGACGACCCGGCCGACGACGCTCTCGTCGCCGCCGTAGCGGCGCACCCAGAGATCGTGCGACAGCAGGAGGCCTGCCTCCTCCGCGGCCTCCGGCACGCGGCCGAGGATCGGCGGGATGCCCAGGAGGTCGAAGTACCCGGGCGTCACCCACCCGACGCTCACCTGCTCGGCCTCGGCGTCACCGAGGAGGAGCGCCGTGTTGCTCCAGGTGGCGGCGACGCCTGCGAAGCCGTCGATGTCCGTGGCCAGGACGTTGTGATCCCCCACGGTGAGCGGGGCCCGCGGGTACTCCGGGGACTGGCCCCAGAGCGTCACCACGCGGTCCGGCTCCTCGAAGGGGAGCGGGGTGAGGACCACGCCCCGCACCACGCTGTACACGGCCGCCGCGCCTCCGACGCCGACCCCCAGCGTGAGGACGACCACCGCGGCGAAGCCCGGCGAGCGGCGAAAGACCCGTGCGCCACTCCTGAGATCCTGCATCAAACCCACCATCGTCACCTCCCTCCATCGTCCCGGAATCGTCAGCAGCGGCCACACCGAGCGGGCGGCTTCCACGCGGTACCACCGTCGGGCCGCGGAACGCCCGTG
>CALJLC010000003.1 GCA_937982605.1 uncultured Gemmatimonadales bacterium
CGTGCCGATCAAGGGACCAACCACTTGCCCCACGCCCAGCGCGGTGTTCTGGAGGCCGAGGGAAGCACCGGGCTCACTGGGCCGCCGCGCCGCCACCGCAGCGGCGAGGTTGGGCGTCAGAATCGCCATGCCGGCCGCCAGGACGCCGATGGAGCCCAAAGCACCCAACAGCGATCGGCTGAAGGCCAACCACGAGAGGCCGGCGGCCAGGAACGAAAACGCGAGCGCGACCTGCCGGGATGGGCTCAGCCTGCCTTCCAGCAGCCCAATCAGCGGTCCCTGGCTCATCGCCATGACTCCTCCACAGACCACGAACCCCCACCCGATCCGGTTCAGATCCAGCGAGAGCGACGCCTGACCGTAGAGGGGGAAGGTCGCCTCGAACGCCGATAGCGCCGCCTGTGCGACCATGGTGAGAACCAGTATGTCCGCGATGCGAGCGTGGGAGCCTTCCGCAACGGCAGTGATCACGGGCCGGTGTAACCGGGACCGAAAGCCGAAGGCGACGAGAGGAACGCCTGCCATGGCCACGGCTCCTGCCGCGAGGAAGGGAACCGTGAACCCGTCGAGCATCATCGACCCGAGCATCCGGTGTCCATGCATGTCGCCGCGCGAAAGCAGCCCGCTGAAGGCCGGCCCGACGACGACGCCGAGGCCCACGGCCATTCCGCGCCGTGCCATCGCCCGGAGTTGTTCGCCTTCAGGAACGAGGTCGATAATCGCGGCGCTTCCCGCCGTCAGGAGTGCCGACGACGAAGCACCGGCCAGAACGCGCATCGCGTAGAGAACGGGCAGCGACGTGGCGAGTCCAAAGAGCGCCTGGCTCGCGGCGAAGCCCAACAATCCGAGGACGAGGAACGGCTTGCGTCCCCACCGATCGGAACCCATTCCGAAGAGCGGGCCCAGGAGCACCTGACTGAGCGCATATGCGCTCGTGAGCGCGCCGATGTGCAGGGCGACCTGGTCGGGGGTGGCTGCCGGCCCCAGAGCGAGACGTTCGACGAAGAAGGGCAATGCCGGCAGCGTCAGGCCGAACCCTGTCGACGAAAGAAAGAGGATGGCGAACACGATTCGGAGCTGGTGGTCGCGCGACATGCAGTCTTCCGAGCGAAGGGCTCTCCCGACGAGGCAAGGTCCATAGGGTGCTCTCCGATGCAAGCGATGCGTGGATGAATCCTTCTTCACGTGGCGTTCATGATTGATTCACGGCCTGTTGCCAACATCGTCCGGAGAGAGCCACGCGACCGAGGAGAGGTCATGAGGGACGCACCGGTCCAGCGGGAGGGTTCCGCTTTCGCCCTGGTACTCGCCGGGGGTGGAGCGCGCGGGTACGCGCACGTCGGAGTTCTTCGTGCGCTCGAGTCGATGGGTCTGGCTCCATCGGGCCTCGTGGGGGTCTCGATGGGCTCGACCGTGGCGGTTACCTACGCCCTGCGCGACGATTGGTACGACGCCCTGCTCCGACTGGATACGAGCGGCCTCCCGACGCCGGGTGACCTGCACGGCTCGGAACAGGCGTCACCACGAAGGCAGAAGATCCAGCGCGCCTGGGCGCACGCGCGCACGGCCTGGAGCCTGCTCACCGGCTGGGGCGCGCCGGACGGGGCCGCCGCCGCCGGTCGCGCGAGCCTGCGGCGTCTGCTGGGCTCCGCGCGGCTCGAGGAGTGCCGGATCCCGGTCACCGTGTGCGCGACCGACCTCCTCACCGGCGCGCGCGTGGAGATCACCACCGGGCCCGCCGTGCCCGCCGTGCTCGCCAGCTCCTCGCTGGCCGGCATCCTCCCGCCGGTCGAGCTGGACGGCCGGTTGCTGGTGGATGGCGTCTACGCCGACATCGCGCCGGTGGATGTCGCAGGCAAGATGGGCGTTTCCGCCGTGATCGCCGTCGACCCGGGTCAACCGATGGACGCTGTGCCCCCGAAGAACGGGCTTCAGGTGGTTGTCCGGGCCATGGAGATCTGCCACCGCTCCCACGCACACGAGCGGATCGGCACCGCGGACCTCGTGATTCATCCCACCTTCGATCGGTACGTCGACGTCCTGGACTTCGGAGCTCGACATCACTGCGTCGAGGCCGGGCGTGCGGCGGTCGAAGCCATGGCCGACCGTATCCAGACCCTTCTCTCCTCGGAGCGCACATGAGCACGAAGAGGCCGACGACGGAGTTCGAAGAGCTTCGGACCGCCCATCTCGACCCTCGCGCGCCGACGAGTGACGAGGCACGCCTGGACAGAATCGTCGCGGAGACGGCCGCCGCCTTCGACGCGCTCCGTCCGGTCCGTCGGGGCGTGGCCGTCTTCGGCTCGGCTCGGGACCCCGTGGCGAGCCGCTATGGGGCTCTGGCCCGTTCGACGGTGGAGGCGCTCAGCCGGGAGGGCTTCACGATCCTGACCGGCGGTGGGCCCGGACTCATGGAGACCGCGAACCGTGCGGCGTGGGAAGCCGGCGGCTCTTCGGTGGGCCTCACCATCGAGCTGCCGCACGAGCAGCAGGCCAACCCCTGGCTGCATCTGGAAGTACCGTTCCGATACTTCTTCCTCAGAAAGCTGTCCTTCGTGAAGTACGCCTGCGCCTTCGTCTGTCTGCCGGGAGGCTTCGGGACCCTCGACGAGCTCTTCGAGGCGCTGAACCTCAAGGTGACCCAGAAGGTCGACCCCTTCCCGGTAATCCTGGTCGGGACCGCCTATTGGACCGGTCTCGTGGACTGGCTGCGGGAGCGAGCCGTTGATGCGGGTGCCCTCAGCGAAGACGATCTGAGGACCTTCACCATCACGGACGACCCGGAAGAAGTGGCCCGAGAAGTCGCCCACTGCCACGATACCCTCTGCCGGCGCCTCGGCATTCCGGGATCGGCTTGAGGCAGACGGGGTTCAGCGGGGCTCCAGCCCCACCCGCTCCGTCACGTCTTCGCCCGCCTGAGCTTCTCGCGCAGCATCACCCAGCCCAGCGCAGGGTCCTTGGAGGGGATGGCCTTGAGCGCATCCCAATGCTCTCGTACGAACGCTTCGAGGTAGGCGTGTACCTGCCCGAGGGAGATCGTGGTGTAGCGATGTGATTCCGAGTCCGAAGCACCGAACGCGACCAGGCGGAGGTGGTGGCCGGCCGGTGTCCTGGTCGATCCCTTCGTCAGCAGCTGGGCGACCAGTCCGCCCGCATGTCCAGGCGGACAGCACCCGAATCGGGCGAGGGTCGCCGCGAGGACCTCCGGTCGCAGGCTGGGCTCGTTGAAGGCCGCCCGCGACTCCTTGACCTCCCCGACGATCATGTCGACGGTGTCAGTCGGGGTCGCAAGCGCGGGGTCTGGATGGGGACGTCGGTGGGGTGTCCCGACGACCTCACGTACAGCGTTCGGGAAACGACAGGCAAGGATGTCCACGTCCGTTGCCGCTCGATACCCATGATCGTCGACGGACTCGACCACGGGGAACTCCGTCACGGTGAAGTACCCGTTCACCCGGAGGTACGCCTGCACGAGGCCCACCGCTAGGTCCAT
>CALJLC010000004.1 GCA_937982605.1 uncultured Gemmatimonadales bacterium
CGACGATCGCCCGGTCGGTGACCCGCGCCTCCAGAACAACCCCTTCTTCGAGCAGCGGTTGCATGCGGCCGTGGCGGTCGAGCTCGCGGAGCACGGGATTCGGGAGGGCGCGCAAGGCGCGAGCCTCATCGTGCACCACCACGTGACCGTCAGGGACCGCATCGACGTCTACGAGGCGGACGAGCGCGCCGGCTACGGCGCCGTCCGTGGCACCGCCACGCCCGAAGTGGTCGAGTTCTCCGAGGGCACGATCCTCATCGACATCGCCGACGGCGAGACCCGGGACGTCCTGTGGCGCGGGTGGGCCCAGTTCGACATCACCCGGGCGCTCTCGGACCCGGAGGTGATGGACCGGGCGATCCAGGAGGCGATCGGCCAGATGTTCGAGCGCTTCCCGCCCGCCTGACGCTCGAGGCCGCGCGCCGCCGTCCGGCGCGCGCGCCGACCCCCCCACGCCGCAGCTTCGGGATTTCCCCACAGCTCCGTCCGCGCCGTCCCGACAGCCCCGCGCCACCCCCTTCGCGATACTCATCGTGGAGTGGTGGTGGTGGTGCAGGCGACCCTCAGGGAGTCTCGAGAAGGACTCGGGAGGTGACCGATGGCTGCTCAGCTCGCGGTACCGGAGACCGCGCTTCGGTTCGACGACGGTGACACCGCGAACAACCGATTCAAGGCACGATTCCGGTCCCTCTTCTGGAGCTCGATGATCCTCGCGACGTCGGTCCACTTCGGTGCCTTCGTCTACTGGCCGGAGCTGACGGCGGAGGACTTCTCCGTCGAAGTGACCGAGCTGTCCACGATCGAGCTACCGCCCGAGATCGAGATCCCGGAAGCTCCGAAAGCGATCGCGCGTCCCGCGACTCCGGTCGTGGCGTCGATGCAGATCGACGAGGAGATCACCATCGCTCCGACGACGTTCGAGTCGAACCCGGTCGAAGCCCTCCCCCCGCCCCCGCAGCTGGAAGAGCGGGTGGTCGCGGGTGGGGAGGAGCAGCCGCGCTTCACGCCCTTCACGGTCGCACCGGACATCCTGAACCGCGAAGAGATCGTCAGCGCGATGGCCCGGCTCTATCCACCCGTCCTCCGTGACGCGGGGATCGGGGGAGAGGTCCGCGTCTTCTTCTACATCGACGAGAGGGGGCAGGTCAGGACGACCCGTCTCGACCGGAGCTCGGGCTATGCCCAGCTCGACGAGGCGGCGCTCGAGGTCGCGAGCCTGTACCGGTTCTCTCCGGCGCTCAACCGCGACACCCGGGTCCCGGTGTGGGTGTCGTTCCCGGTGACGTTCGCCGTCGTGCGCTGAGTCGACGGGTCGCTCGAGCCGCTCCCTCGAGCCGTCGGGCCTTCGCCCGGCGGCTCGCTTCGCGTGGGATCGGCCCCGGTCGTGACGATATCGGTCGGCCCGCGTATGTTGGCGGCCTGCATCGACACGAGCCCATCGGGGGAATCCTTCATGAAGCGCCTCTTCGCCACCGCCGCCATCTTCGTCGTCGCCTGCGCGATCGCCGCGCCGGCCGCAGCACAGAACCCCGCCGATCGCTTCGGGGAGTGGCGGATGGACTCGGACAATCCGCCTCCCTTCGTCAACATCATGACGTACGAGCCGTGGGGTGACGGCGGGATGGCGATCACCGTGGAGTCCACGAACGCGCGCGGCGAAGACAACGCCTGGGGCTACAACACGCTCTTCGACGGCCGGTTTCGCGAGGTGTGGGGTCAGGACGGGGCCGAGACCGCGGTGGAGTGGGTGAACGAGCGCACCACCCGGATCTCGAACATGCGCAACGGGCGCGTGACGCAGGTCATCATCAACACGCTCTCCGACGACGGCAACACGATCAGCAACGAGTACGTCCGCCTCGACGAGGACGGGAAGATCACCGGCGTCGGCCACGCGGTGTACCGGCGTATCGGGTCGTAGCCCGACGGGGCCGACCGCGGTCAGGCCATCGCCGCGCCACCCGGCACGAGGACCGCGCCGAGCTCCGTGAAGCGGGCGCCGTGCGGGGTCGATCGGCGCCAGGCGAGCGCGACCGTGCGGCCCGGGCCGGGGGGATCGAAGGGCACGATCGCGACGTCCCGGGTGAAGCTGGACTCGCCGTCGATGGACATGGCGGGGATGAGCGTCACCCCCACGCCGGTGGCGACCATCTGAACCAGCGTGCCCAGGCTGGTCGCCCGGAAGTCGCCGAGCTCGCACGCGCCGGCGGCGTCGCAGATCACCGACGTCTGCTGGCGCAGGCAGTGCCCGTCGTCGAGCAGCAGCACGTCCTCGCCCTCCAGGTCGGCGGGGCGGACGCTCCGGCGCGCGGCCAGCGGATGGTGCGGTGACGCCGCCAGGACGAACGGATCGCGGAAGAGGGGGGCCACCGCCAGGTCGCCCAGCTCCGACTCGAGCGCCACGAGCGCCAGGTCGAGCTCCGAGCCTTCGAGCAGCTCGGTCAACCGCTCCGTGCGCTCCTCCTGGAGCAGCAGGCGCAGCCGGGGGAACGCCTCGCGGACCGAAGCCATCACCCGCGGCAGCAGATGGGGCGCGATCGTCGGGATGACTCCGAGCCGGAGCGTACCCTCCAGGGGGTCGCGCAGGCCGGTGGCCTCGTCGACCAGCGCGTCCACCTCCCGCAGCACGCGTCGGGCCGACTCGACCATGCGCGCACCCGCCGCGGTCGGGACGACCCGTCGAGGCTGCCGCTCGAAAAGCGCCGTGCCGAAGCCCTCCTCCAGGCGCTGGATCTGGGCGCTCAGCGCCGGCTGGCTCACGCCGCACGCGCGTGCCGCCCGACTGAAGCTCTCGTGCTCCGCGATCTCCACGAGGTACTCGAGCTGACGGAGCGTGGGCCTCACGACGGGGGCTCCTCCCGGGGACCGGGATCATAAGCAGGTGTGATGCACATGAGAATACGCATCGATTTGACTTATTGCCAGCGGCGCCGGAGCTTCCCGAGGCGCCGTGCGAGCCCGGGCCCGCGGCACCTTCTCCGGGGTAGGTCCGTAAGAAGGGCGGCGGCGTTACGTTCTTCCATGTAGCCTGCCCAGCCCCACCCTCAGTACCCGATGTTCAAGACCGGCTACATCCTGAGCCGAAGAGCGGACCTGGTCTGGTTCCTCGGGCTCCCCTTCGTCGCGGTCGCGATCGCGCTGGGCTTCCAGGCGTGGCTGCCGTACGTGGCCGTCGCGTCCATCAACCTCTGGATCACGATCCCCCACCACTACGCCGGGTGGGTCCGCTCCTACGGCATGCCGGACGTCTGGGAGCGCTTCAAGGACCGACTGATCATCGGCCCGATCGCGATCATCGGCTTCACGATCGCCGGCCTCCAGTTCGCTCCGATCACGCTGCTCCTGCTGGTGACCGCCTGGGATCACCAGCACAGCATCATGCAGCAGCACGGGCTGGCCCGGATCTACGACTTCAAGGCCGGAGCGGGCCTGAAGCAGACGCGCAGATACGACCTCGGTCTGCACTGCGTGCTCTACGGCTTCATGTTCCTCAACGCGCCGGTCTTCCGCTTCCTGTGGATCCGCGAGCTGCACCGGATGCGGGTGCCTCTCTCGGTCGACTTCGTGAACGGGCTGCTCGCCGTCACGCAGGTCATCCTCGTCGGCTACCTGCTCGTCTACGCGTACCACGTGTGGACGACGTACCGCGAGGGCGCGGTCATCAACCCGGTGAAGTACGCCTTCATCTTCGCCAGCTACTTCCTCTGGTACTACGTCGGCTGGCACACCAACTCGATCCTGCTCTGGGCCGTGGCGCACCGGCTCATGCACGGCGTCCAGTACATCGTGATGGTCTACTCCTTCATGGAGAAGAGCCGCCAGAAAGGGACCTTCCGCGAAGGCTTCTGGAGTCGGCTGACCGGGCCCGGCAACCTCAAGTGGTTCCTCGGCGGCGGCGTGGCGTACGCGGTGCTCTTCCAGCTCATCATCAACCGGCCGCTCGACGAGTTCGGCTTCGGCGTGGTGAACTTCGCGCCCTATCCGGCCATCCCCGAGTTCGGCATCCCGGCGCTCGACTACTCGAGCGGCTACGCGATGTTCAGCCAGATGATGATCTACACGTACGGCCTCATGCACTACTATCTCGACTCCTTCATCTGGAAGGTGACGGACCGACAGACGCAGAAGGGGCTGTGACCACGACGGCGGCGGCCGGACGGCCACCGACCGGCCTCACGGGAGAGTGACGCGATGGCGCTCGCGCCCGACGACGCGCCCTGGTATCGGCGCTTCCGGATGCTCATCGGGATCTACCTGATCGCGATGGCGTTCGGCGTGCGGGAATACGTCCTCTCGCGCACGCAGCCGGAGATCGACATGCAGTCCGAGGAGTGGTCGCGGATGGCCGAGGTGGTCTCCCGGGTGAATCCGGCCGACGTCGACACCGACTACCTCCTCGCCATGGAAGCGCTCAAGAAGGGGGATCGCGACGGCTTCGTCCGTCACATGGAGGAGGCGCTCCTCGACAAGCACGCCAAGCACAACGAGATCCTGCTGCAGGCGTACGCGCAGCACCTCTTCACGGTCAACGCCGACTACCGCCAGGTGAATCAATGGCTGAACTTCTGGCGCCTCAACCACCCGGCGTCGGCCGAGTTCTTCGAGATCCCGCTCGGGGCGGGACCGGCGGGCGAGAACGACGCGACCGCCCTCCGGCTCGAGCTCGACGGGATCGACTGGGTCCTCCGCCACGAGCTGCGGCAGCCGGCCCAAGGGAGCCCGCAGTGGCGCGTGCTCCTCTGGTTCCGCCCGGCCACCGAGATCGACATCCGTGAGGCGGTCGCGGCCGTCTCGATCCTGAGCGTGCCCCCCGAGCAGCGCGGCGCATTCACCGTCACGTGCCTCACGCTGGAAAACTGCCAGATGGTGCCCCGCTGAGCTGCCGGAGCGCCCTCCGGTCGATCGGCCGCTCAACGTTCCGTCCCCTCCGCCTGTCCTGACTTCCGGCCGCGCGGTCCGCGCGGTCTGCCGGGCCCGGCCCGGACGAGCACGCCCGAAGACGGAGACGTCCCATGACCCGACACGACGCGATTCGACGTCCGCTCCCGAGAGGGGAGCGCAGGCGTCGCGTGCACGGAGGGGACTGACGGAGGAGCTCCGTCGCCCGTCGAGGCTCTCGACGCCCCTCCTGCGCGCGCACCGCAGGCGGGGCGTTCGCGTACCCGGGCTCCGGCCCGGCTCGCTGCCCCGAGACCTTCACTTCGACGAAAGCAGAACCATGGGCAACAACCGGATCGCCGAGTTCCTCCGCGATCCGACGCTCGACCGCCCGACGACCGACTTCTTCATCGTGCGCTTCGGAGACGACAGCGCCCCGGTATCCCGGGAGACGGCCGCACGGATCCTCGCCGCCCTCGGCGGAGACGCTCCGCCGCGCTTCCTGCGCGTGGAGACCATCACCGGATCCGTCGCCTTCATCCGGACCGACACCATCGTCGGTCTGCACGAGTCCACGCGGGCTCAGCGGGCGGCACGGCGGCGGATGTGGAAGCAGCTCGACGAAGAGCTGGAAGAGGACGAGAAGGACTCCGAGGAGTCCTGAGCATTCCGAGGGCCGGACTCCCACCGCGGGAGCCCGGCCCTCGACGTCTCAGCCGCCGGGCACGACGAGGCGGGCAGGAAGAGCGGTCGGGCGCATGAGCTTGAAGATCGGAGCGAGCGCATCACCGCGGTCGTCTTCCGGGTCGGGGCGCGGAACCCAGGCGTCCATCCGGTTCCAGTACACGACGTTGTCCTCGGTCTCGACCTCGAGCATGTGGGCCACGAGGCGGCCCAGCATCTGGGCCGTCGGGACGACGTACGTGCCCGCGGGCAGATCCACCGAACGGGTCACGACGTCGCCCACCCGGATCCTGGTCACCGCGGCATGGTTGTACTGGGGCTCGTGGTCGACGCCCGCCACCGTGTACGCCTGCACCTCGACGGTGACCGGCTCGTACAGGCGCTCGACCGTGATGCCGTGCCGGAGCAGGAGCGCGACGGCGTCCTCGGCGTCGCGGGGCAGCAAGTAGGCCCACGGGCGGTCCCGCTGCGCCGTGGCCACGGGCCGCTTCATGAGCCTCGCGCCGGTGACCCGGACGACCTCGTCGTCCCCGTTCACCTGGCGGACGATCTCGTAGTCCACCGGGTAGTCCTCCGCCGCGTACTCCATCTCGACGGTGACCCGACCGCTGGGGGCTGCGCCCATCTCGATCGTCTCGGCACGGGCCGCGGCGATCGTTCCCTGCAGCCGCGCGGCGTTGCGCACGGACCATTCGATCACCGCCAGGTAGCCGAGGTACCCGGCGCGGGCCCCGACCTCGAGCTCCTGGCTCGGAGCCTCGAAGAGGATCCCGACGCTGTTGACCATGCCACCGTAGTTGCGCCCGATCCGCACCTGGGAGCCGCCCGTGTTCCACTCCTCCTCGTCGCCCCGCTGGTAGTACCACGACTTGAGCCCCTCGCGGGCGAGCCGGGCGTCGATGGCGGGGAAGATCTCCTGGTCGCACAGGAGGGTGATCGACAGCGCCGCGTCGTAGTGGCTCGGACACTGATAGTTCAGGTTGTACGGTCGCGCGCCGCCGTTGTGGCCGTCGACGAAGAGGTGAGGGCGCCAGCGGCCGATGAGCTCCTGCACGTACCCCTGGATGCTCGGGTGCTCGAGCTTCACGTAGTCGCGGTTGAGGTCGATGCCCCACGCGTTGCCGCGCTGCCCGCGCTCGCTCGCCTCGAAGCCGTCCGGGTTGATCTGCGGCGCCACCACGACCGTCACCCGGTCGAGCAGCGCGTTGGCCGCCGTGCCCGGCGTCGCCAGATCCCGCATGAGCACCAGGAGCCCTTCGCGGAACGTGCGCTCACCCCCGTGCACGTTCGCCGCCAGCACCAGGATGGGCCGGTCGAGCGCCATCGCCTCCCACGGCTCGGTCACGAGCGGCTTGCTGAAGACGGCGTACGCGAGCTCACGGCCCTCGCGCGTCTGACCGTAGCTGCCGAGGCGCATGTCGCTGCCCACGTCACGCAGCTCCTCGAGGAAGGACCACATCTCGAGGTGTCTCGTGTGCGCGGTGAAGCCGTTGAGCTCGGCCGCGGTGCGCGGGTAACCCTCGGCCGCCGGCTCCCACGTGACGTTCTGGGCGGACGTCGGCGCGACGGCGACGAGGGCCGCGACCGCCACCGAGACGACGGCGGGGGCCGTGTGCATGAGGCGCATGATAGCTTCCTTTCCTGTTCGATAGATTCTGCGTCGAGTCGAAGATCCTACTTGGCGAACCGAGGTGAGTCGATGCGTGGAGCGATCGTCGTGAGTGAGCACGGTGAGCCCGAGGTCCTCCGATGGGTCGAGCGTGACCCGGGCGAGCCGGGTCCCGGAGAAGCCCTCGTACGACACACGGCGGTCGGGTTGAACTTCATCGACGTCTACCACCGCACCGGCCTCTACCCGCAGACGCCGCCGTTCACGCCGGGCGTGGAAGGCGCGGGCGTCGTCGAGGCGGTGGGGGAGGGCGTCGAGAACGTCGCCGTCGGCGACCGGGTCGCCTACACCAGCAACGGACCGATCGGGGCCTACTGCGAGGCGCGCATCATCGATGCCTGGCGGCTCGTGCATCTCCCCGACGACATCGCCGACGACCAGGCGGCCGCGCTGATGGTGAAGGGGTGCACGGTCGAGTACCTCGTCCGCCGGACGTGCCCCGTGCGGGAAGGCGACGTCGTGCTGCTCACGGCCGCGGCCGGGGGCGTGGGCCTGGTCGCGTGCCAGTGGCTGCGGGCCCTCGGCGCCGTCGTGATCGGCACCGTCGGCACCGAGGAAAAGGCCGAGCTGGCCCGGGCGCACGGCTGCGACCACACGATCCTGTACCGGGACGAGGACATCACCCGGCGTGTGCGAGAGATCACCGACGGCGCCATGTGCCGCGTCGCGTTCGACTCGGTCGGCGCGAGCACCTTCCAGCCGTGCCTCGAGTCGCTCGCGCCTCGCGGGATGATGGTCACCTTCGGCAACGCGTCGGGTCCGGTCGACCCGGTGTCGCCGCTGGCGCTCGCCCGTCAGGGCTCCGTCTTCCTCACCCGCCCCCGGCTGGCGGACCACTACGCGACGCCCGAAGAGACCGCCGAGGGCATCGGCGAACTCTTCGCCATGGGGACGAGCGGCAAGAGCGTGCCGGAGATCGCTGCCCGGCGGCCGCGCGCCGAGCCGGCCGGAGCCCGACGCGCGGGCGACGCCCGGGAGACCACCGGGTCCACCGTGCTGACCGTCTGAGCCCGCCCGGCTACTCGTACCGGAGCGCCTGCATCGGGTCGACTCGTGAGGCGCGCAGGGATGGGACGTATCCGGCCCCGAGGCCCACGAGGCCGAGGAGCACCACGACGACTCCGACGACCGGGGCGTCGTAGCCCTCCATGCCGTAGAGCAGCGAAGCCGACGCCCGGCCGAGGCCCAGCGCGGCGGCCACACCCACGATGCCGCCGACGATCATCATCCGGCCGACCTGGCGGAGCACCATCCCGCGCACGGTGTCCTGTCCGGCGCCCAGCGCCATGCGCAGCCCGATCTCGCGGGTCCGCTGCGCCACCGTGTAGGCCAGGACGCCGTACAGGCCGACGGCCGCGAGGACCGTGGCCAGCAGCGCGAAGGCCGCGGAGAGCGTGCTGATGAGCCGGTCGAGGAAGACGTTCTCCTTGACCTGCTCCTCCATCGTCTGGAGACCGTCGACCGGAAGGTCGGGATCGAGACGGCTCACGGTGGGGCTGATCTGCGTCATGATCTGGCTCGGGTCGAGCCCGGTGCGCACGTAGAAGTTCAGGGAGCCGATGTTCGTGCTCTGCCGGGCCGCCAGGAAGAAGACCGGCGGCACCGGGCTCTTCACGTCCGAGTACTTGGCGTCCTGCACCACGCCGACGATCTGGATGTCCAGCTCCTCGGCGCCACCCCCGTTGTCGGACATGTACTTCCCGACCGCGGCGGCGCCTTCGAGGTTGAACTTCCGCACGAAGGCCTCGTTCACGATCGCGACGGGCGGAGCCCCGGCGGCGTCCGACTCGGTGAACTCCCGGCCCGCCATCAGCGGCATGCCCACCGTGCTGAAGTAGCCCGGGCCCACGGCGTTGTACCGCGAGTTGTTGTCGATGCCCGGCTCCCAGTGGAAGCCCTCGACGGAGACGTCGTTGCCCCAGCTGTTGCCCTCGAGGACGGCGACGCGGGCCGACGAGACCGCGGTCACTCCGGGGATCGCGCTCAGCTCCTCCTCGAGCGTCACGAAGAGCTCGGCGGAGCGCTCACCCTCGTAGCCGTTGAGCTCGGGCGAGATGCTGAAGGTGATCATGTTCTCGGTGTCCAGCCCGAGATCGACCCGGCTCACGTTGACGAGGCTCTTGATGAAGAGCCCGGCCGAGACGAGGAGCGTCATCGACAGGGCGATCTGACCGGTCACGAGCAGGGAGCGGAAGCGTTGCGCCGCGCGGGCGCTCGACGGCTGACCGAGCGTGGTCTTGAGCATCACGGCAAGGTCGGGACGCGTGCTGTGGACGGCCGGGTACATGCCGAAGACGATTCCGGTACCGAGCGAGAGCGCCGCCGCGAAGGCGATCATCTGCGGGCTCAGCGCCAGGTCGATCGTGGCGACGGCCTCGGGGGGCAGCCCGGCGGTGATCAGGTGCAGCGTCCAGCGGGCCACGATCAGGCTGGCGAGCCCGCCCATGAAGGCGAGCAGGCACGCTTCGACGAGGAGCTGCCCGAGCATCTGACCCCGGCTCGCGCCCAGCGAGCCTCGGATGGCCATCTCCTGAGCCCGGCCCGCGCCACGCACCAGGAGGAGGTTGGCGATGTTGGCACACGCGATGAGCAGGACCACCGCCGTGATCCCGAGGAGCAGGCGGAGCGGCGTGCTCGCCTCCTCGTGGAGCTGGCTCTGGCCCTGGTGACCGGGCTCGACCACGACGCGCTTGTCCTGGAAGCGCTGCATCGTGGCTTCGGTCATCTGATTCTGGAGCGGCACCTCGACCTCGTGCAGGATCGGCACGTAGATCGCGTTGATCTCCTCCGTGGCCTGCTCGATCGACTTGCCCGGCGCGAGGCGGGCGAAGAGGTAGTACTGGTAGTTGCGCCGGTTCTCCCACTCGGACCACCACGGGTGCATCTCCGTGCGCATCATGATCGGCACGAAGACGTCGATGTCGCTGCCGAGCGTCGTGCCGCGGAAGCCCCGGGGGGCCACGCCCACCACCGTCAGCGGATAGCCGTTGACGGTCAGCGTCTGGTTCAGGACCGACGGGTCGGCGCCGAGGTTGTTCTCCCAGTACTGGTAGCTGAGCACGGCCACCGGGTGCTCCCCGATGCGCTCGTCGTCCGCGGGCCCGAGGAGCCGGCCGAGCGCCGGCTGGAGCCCGAGGATCGGGAAGTAGTCCCCCGACACGAAGACCGCCATGCCGCTCGTGGGCGAGGCTCCCTGCAGCGCGAAGTTGGCGCCGAAGAGCCGGTGCAGCGCGATCCCCGTGAAGGAGACCTGCTCCCGCTCGAGGTCCCGGAACATCGCGTACGACCAGACCTCCTGGCACGAACCGGTCGAGTTGCACGACTGCGATCCGGGATTGGGTCCGGGCGCAGAGAGGTTCACCAGCCCGTCGGCCTCCTGCACCGGAAGCGACCGGAGCAGCATCTGGTCGAAGAGCGAGAAGATCGCCGTGTTGGCTCCGATGCCGAGCGCCAGCGAGACGATCGCGACCAGTGTCACGAAGGGGGTCTTCGCCAGCGTGCGAAATGCGTATCGGAGTGCCCTCATCGTCGTCGTCCTCCCGTCCCGGGTCTTCGGCGCCCCGCCGCGCTGCGCGGCACGGATCGAACCGCAATGTCGTGGGCGAGTCCTACGTTGGACAGGGTGGCGGGGATTCGGGTTGTGACGGGGGGAAGGGGGGCGAAAGGCGCCCGGAGCCGGTCAGGCGGCCGCCGGCTGCCGCTCCCACCTCCGGATCTCCTCCACCTCCGCCTTCATCCCGCGGCTCAGGTCACGGTGCATCCGCTGGACTTCGGGCTGGCTCCAGCGGAGGCTCGCGATCTCGTCCGTCACCGCGAAGAGATCGAGCGAGAGGTCGTCCCGGCGGGCCTCGTACGCCAGCAGGGCATCGTCGAGCGTGTCCGGACCGGATCGACCGTTCACGACGGCCCGGGCCAGGAGCTCGGCGTCGCGGAGGGCGTCGGTCATGCCGTGGGCCGTGAGGGGATCCTTGTAGTAGCCCGAGTCACCCACGAGCGCCCAGCCGGGGCCCGCCGATTCGCGCACGTGCCCGGGCACACCGGCGAAGGCGCGGAGCTTCGGCGCGGCCCCGGACGCGCGCAGCCGGGCCTCGAGCTCCGGAGACACCTCCCGCAGTACTTCGGCATGGATCGCGTCCAGGCCACGGGCGCGCTCGGCGTGGAGCCGCGAGGGCGGCATGCCCGCGAACACCAGAACACCGCCGTTGGTGGGAATGACGCCGGCCGCCACGCCGTGGCCGAAGAGCCAGCGGTATCCGCGTGACGCCGGTTCCGCCCAGTACCCGAAGATCGTCGCCGTGGCGTGTCGGGCGGTGCGGCGGGTGCGTGCCCCGACCAGCCGCGCCACCTGCGAGTGGAGCCCGTCGGCGCCCACGACCAGATCGGCGCGCACAAGGTGCACGGCGCCGTCCGGCGCCCGGAGGCGGGCGCCGACCACGTGGCCGTTGGGCGTCCGGTCGAGGTCGACCAGGCGCCATCCCCAGCGAAGCTCCGCGCCCGACTCCATGGCCGCGTCGGCCAGGATCGGATCGAGCACCGTCCTGCGCGGCGCGTACAAGCCGTCGACCAGGGCGTCCGGCTCGACGGGGACGGTGACGACCTCGGTCTCGTACACGAAGGTCGTCTCGTCCACGCGGGGGGTGCCGGCGGCGCGAACCCGGTCGAGGAGCCCCCAGCGGGAGAGCTGCGCCACGCCGGCGCGCATCAGCGCGTGCGTCGAGAGCGTATCGCGTCCTCGAGCGGTCGGGTCGACGACGAGCACGCGGAGCCCGGCCCGCGCGAGCAGCATCGCGGTCGACGCGCCGGCCACCCGCGCGCCCGCCACGACGACGTCGTAGCGGCGGTCGACGGACGAAGCCCCCGTCGACGAGCTCACCGCGCGTGCCCCCTCACCCGCACACCGCCGGCACGCTCCGTCGGCCCGCCAGGTGATCGGCGAGCTCGGCGGCGTCGAATCGCTGGCCGTCGATGAAGGTCGAGGAGCGGCGGCGCAGAAAGCCGAGCCCCATGACGTAGAGGCCCGGGCACGGGGTGATTCCGCCCTCGTGGCGGATCTCGCCGCTCTCGTCGAGCACGGGCACGTCCAGCCAGGGGTACGACCGGCGGAAGCCGGTCGCCCAGAGCACGGAGCCGATGCCCTTGGCTCGCAAGTCGAGGGATGCCGGGGTCTCCGGCACGCGGGTGAGCCCCGGGAGCTCGCCGGCCGGGCAGTCCAGCCCCTCCTCCGCGATGTGGTCGTCGATTCGCTGCAGCAGGCGGAGCAGCTTGAGGTCGGCGGCGGTCGCGTCCTCGAGCAGGTTGTCGCCCAGGTGGACGACCGGGCCCGTGACGCCTTCGACACGGCCGACCAGTCGCACACCCGACGCCTGCAGCCGATCGAGGTCGAGCGTCCGCCGGTCCGGCGTTCCCACGAGCTGCAGCGACGGCTGCGCCCTCGAGGCCTCCAGATCGGCGACCCGGTCGGCGCGCTCCGCCAGGACGCCCATGCGGTCGAGCCACTCGAGGATGTCCCGTCCCCGCCACGTCCGGGGCAGCCGGGTGTGCCGACCGACCGCGAGCGTGACCGGGCGACCCGAGTCGCGCAGCTCGGCCGCGAGCTGGATGCCCGTCGCCGAGGCGCCCACCACGAGCACCCCCGCGAGTGGAAGCTGGTGCGGCCGTCGGTACCGGGACGGGACCATCTGCATGATGTCGTCGGGCAGCTCCGCCGCGCACGACGGCACGGCCGGCTCCTGACAGTAGCCGGTGGGGATGACGACGTTGTAGGCGCACCACGAGCCAGCCCAGGTGCGCACGAGGAAGCATTCGCGTGCGCTACCCACGTGCGTGACCGACACGCCCGTCCAGACCGGGGCTCCGAAGGACGCGGCGTACGCCTCGAGCCACGCCGCGAGCTCGTCCTTCGTCATGAAGCCGTCCGGGTCGGGCCCCTCGTACTCCCACCCCGGAAGGCGCGACATCCACCGGGGCGTCAGCAATCGGAGGGAGTCCCACCGCTCACTGCGCCACCGCTCTCCCACGCGACCGCGCTCGAGCACGACGTGGTCGATGCCCCGCTCGACGAGGCAGTGGCTCATGGCGAGGCCGGCCTGGCCGCCTCCGATCACCACGGCCTCCACGCGCTGCATCTCCGATCTCCGGATCGACGAGCGTCGGGCGGTGCCGGCCGGCTCCCGCCGACCGGCCGTCCGCCGCGTGACGCTTCAGTCCACCGACACCCGAACCGGAACCCGGTTCGAGATGACGTCGTAGACCGCGGAGCGGGCCTTCGCCTGCTCGACGATGGCCTCGAGCTTCTCCCGCGGGGCGTCGCCTTCGATCCGGAAGCTCACCCGGATCTCCGAGTAGCCGTTCCGGACCTCGTCGTTCAGCCCGAGGATTCCCTGCAGGTCCATGTCGCCCTCGAGCGTCGCCTGGACGGACCAGAGCTCGATCCCCCGGGCCGACGCGATGTTGCCGATCCCGCCGGTCAGGCACGACCCGAGGGCGGCCAGCAGCAGCTCGACCGGCAGCGGTGCCCGGTCGTCGCCGACGAGCACCGCCGGATGGTCGGCCTCGACGGTGAACGGAGCGGCGTGCTGGTGCTCCTGACCCGCGCCGTAGAACGACTCGATGGAGCTGCGGCTGAAGGTGCCGGTCTCCCACGTGGTGGTCGCCCGGAACTGGAACCTCGCCAGCTCGCGGTTCTGATCGACCGCGTCGATCGTGGCGAAGAGCGTCGGGACGTCGACCCCGTTGATCGGCCCTCGCTTGGTGGCCTGTGCCATGATGTGTCTCCTGTCGAGCGGTGCGCCCCGTCCGTGCGGGGTCGTGTCGGTTCGACCGGGAGTACCGGGATCGAAACGCGATCGGCTCAGCGCTCCGCGGAGAACGAGCGAGGGGCCGCCCACGGGCGACCCCTCGACCAGCGCATATCATGCGTGCGTGCCATCACGCGGCCGCTCGGCCGCCTGTCAGCCCGCGCGGGCGGCGGCTACTCCGACCTGAGCGCCTCGATGGGGTCGATGCGTGAGGCGCGACGTACCGGCACCCAGGTCGCCAGGAGGGAGATGCTCACCAGAAGGAGCGGCGCCGTGACGAACGTGACCGGGTCCGTCGTCGATACCTGGAAGAGGATCGCCTCCATGAGCCCGGTCAGCGCCCACGCGCCGACGATGCCGAGCAGCGTACCCGCGGCCGTGACGCCCAGCGATTGACGGAGGATCATCCGGCTCACGTCGCCGGCCTGTGCGCCCAGGGCGACCCGGACGCCGATCTCCCTCGTCCGCTGACCGACGACGTACGAAACGACCCCGGCGAGGCCGATCGCCCCGAGGAAGAGCGCCATCGCCGTCGCCACCGCGAGCACGATCATCGTGGCGGAGACGCTCTCCATCGCCTCCGCGACGATCTCCTCCATCGTGCGGGTCGCCGTCACCGGGACGTCCGGAGCCAGCTCGCGAACGACGGACCGCGTGGCCGCGACGAAGTCCGAGGGGTCCTGACCCTCCGCGACGCGGATCGTGAGGAAGCCGGTCTCGACCTCGAGGTCGGCGGAGCCGTCCACCACGAGCGGGAAGTACGCGCTCGGGCGCATCTCCTCGTCCTGCAGCCCGAACTCTCGTACGTCGCCGACCACGCCGACGATCTCGGCCCACGGGGTATCCGGGAGCGGCGCGTCGTTCTCGTCCGTGTCCACGCCCCACGCGATGCGCTCACCGATGGCGTCGCCGTCGAAGAACGTCTCCGCGAAGCGTCGATTTACCCAGACGACGCGGCGCGACTCCTCCCAGTCGGCACGCTCCACGCTTCGGCCGCCGAGGACCGGGATGCCCAGCGATTCGAAGTAGTCGGGGCCCACCGCCCGGTAGAGCGCCACCGGGGGAAGCTCGTCTTCGACTCTCGGCCTCGACTCGATGTAGAAGGAGCCACCGTTGGCCCCTCCGCTCGCGAGCGGGACGTTGGTCGTGATGCCGACGCGCTCCACGCCCGGCAGGGCGGCGATGCGGTCGGCCGCCTCCTGATAGAAGCGCGCCGCCGTCTCGGGCGCCTCCCCGCTGTTCCGGTTGAGCCCCACCGTGAGCACGCCTTCGGCGCGGACCCCCACGTCGACGGCCCGGAGCTCGGCGAAGCTCCGGAGCATGAGCCCCGAGCCCACGAGCAGCACGAGCCCGAGCGCGAGCTGGGTCGCCACGAGCAGGTTGCGGGCTCGATGGCGCTCCCTCCCGGACGTGTTGGCGCGCCCCCCGTCGCGGAGCACCGCCGCGAAGCGTGAGCCGGCGTACCGGGCCATCGGGATCGCCCCGAACGAGAGACCGGCCACCACGGAGAGCCCGACGGCGAGCAGGAGGGAAGAAGCTCCCACGCCGACCTCCGCCTCACGGGGCAGGTCGCCGAGCGCCAGCAGCCAGTCCACGGCGCCCAGGGCGAACACGACCCCGAGGAGCCCGCCGCCGAGGCCGAGCAGCAGGCTCTCGCTCAGAAACGCCCCGGCGACCGACGGCCGACCGGCCCCCATGGCGGCGCGCACGGCCATCTCCTTCTGTCGGGACTCGGCCCGGACCAGGAAGAGGTTGGCCACGTTGGCGCAGGCGATCAGGAGCACGAAAGCGACCGTGCCGAGGATGATCCACAGGGTGGACTCCACGTCGGCGACGACGCGGTCTCGCCGGGTCTCGACGGTGACGCCGAAGCCGGCCGACTCGAGGAAGGACTCCGGCATGTCGAAGCGCTCGGGCACCCGCCCGAGCAGCTCCCGGCTGCGTGCCTGAGCCGCCTCCACGGACACGCCGGGGGCGAGCCGGGCCACGGTGCTGATGCCGAACGACCCGAACGGTCCGTCGGGATCGACCCACATGGCCCGGTAGAGATCCACCTCGTCGTCCGGGAAGGCGAAGCCCGCCGGCATGACGCCGACGACCTCGACCGGGGTCCCGTCGAGCTCGATGGTACGCCCCACGATGCCCGGGTCCGAGCCGAAGCGCGCCCGCCAGGTGTCGTAGGAGAGGAGCGCCGCGCGGCTCCCCTCCTCGGTCGCGTCGTCGGCGTGGAACGGGCGGCCCATGAGTGGGGGCACGCGCAGCACGTCGAAGAGGGAGGGCTCCGCCGAGAGGACCTGCACGCGCGTGGCCTCGTCCCCACCGGTGAGGTTCGCCGAGCCGCGGCCGAAGGCCCCGATCGTCTCGTACAGCGACGCCTGCTCCCGGTACAGCGCGATGAGCCCCGGAGAGCTGTTGAGCTCGGGAAGGTCGAGGCCCGGCGCGTGGTGCCGGAACTCCACGATGCGATCCGAGTCCTGGTACGGCAGCGGCTGCAGCAGGATCGCGTCGACGATGGAGAAGATGGCCACGTTGGCCCCGATGCCGAGGGCGAGCGTGAGGATCGCGATGCCGGTGAAGCCGGGGCGCCGGGCGAGCGTTCGCGCGGCCAGACGCAGTTCTCTCGAGACGTTCATCAACCCCTCTCCCATTCCCGGGCGCCCGTCTCGGGCGCCGTGTCCACTCCCGGCGGGCTCCGGTCGGAGCTCCGCCCACCATGCCCCGGGGAGCCGCACCAGCAGATCGAGGCACGCCCGGAGCGCCGTCCCGATCACCGTCTGGCCCTCGTACTTCCGGGCCTCCTCGAGGATCTCCCCGAGATCCGCGACCGCCTCCGCCCCGAATTCCCGGCGGAAGCCGGGGGGCATCAGCCGCAGCAGCGCCGCGTAGGCGGCGAGCGAGATCCGGATCATCGACCGGCCGTCAGGCTCCGCCGAGGGCGCGGGTCGCGCGCGCCTCGTCCAGGATCGCCTGGAGTCGCTCGACCTCCTTCGCCAGCGCGTCCCGCCCGGCCTTCGTGAGGCGGTAGTAGCGTCGGCGCTGGTCGTCGTCCGGATCGTCGTCGCCCTCGAGCGGCTCGATCAGGCCGCGCTCGGAGAGCTCCCGGATCGAGCCGTAGAGCGTGGCCGGGTAGAGCTTCACCGCGCCGTCGGTACGCTCCTTCACGCTGCTCCGGATCGCGTAGCCGTGCCGCGCGCCGTCGGCCAGCGCGAGCAGGATGTGGAACCACGCGGTCTTGAGCCGGCTCCCGGCCCGCTTCCCGCTGCCCGCCATCGCCTGCACTCCGTGAGGGTCAATTCGATATGATATCATATCGATATGGAGTAATACCGATTTTGTCCATCCCCGGTTTCACCTAGCTTCGGACGTCCTCGTCCACGCAGCGGCACCCCGCCACGCCGCTCCAGTCGCCACGCAGACATCATCGTGCGAACCACGGCACGACAGCGCGCGGGGTCGGGCGGGGGCCCGTCTCGCCGGAGACGCCGGAGCGCTTCGGCCCTCCTCCCCACGGTCACGCTCTGCGTGGCCGGATCGCTCGCCGCGGGGCTCCGGGCCGCGCCCGCGACCGCCCAGGAGCGGGGCGTCAGCGCGGTGCCCGCCGGCGCGGCGTGGCCGGTCGACCCGGAGGCGCTCCCCCGGCCGCGGCTCACCGCGGTGCGCCTCTCGGGATCCCTCACGATCGACGGTCGCCTCGACGAGGCGGCCTGGTCCGCGGCGGTGCCGGCCACGGGCTTCGTGCAGTCCAACCCGGCCGAGGGTCAGCCGGCGTCGGAGCAGACCGAAGTCCGGATCCTTTACGACGACCAGACGCTCTACGTCGGCGCCATGATGTACGACAGCGAGCCGGACCGCATCGTCCATCAGCAGATGGTGCAGGACTTCTTCAGCCCGAACGAGGACGCCTTCGGGATCTCGCTCGACACGTTCCTGGACCGGCGGAACGCGTACTACATGGTCATCAACGCCAACGGCGCGATCCGCGACGCTCAGGCGTACGACCTCTCACGCA
>CALJLC010000005.1 GCA_937982605.1 uncultured Gemmatimonadales bacterium
GAAGGACGCGGAGGGCCGTGTCGAGCGATTGCAATTCGTCGTTGACGGCAATCCTCAGCGCCTGGAACGTTCGAGTGGCGGGATGGATGCGGTGCGAACCGCGGACTGCCCGTCGGACAATTCGAGCCAGCTCTGCGGCGGACTCGATCCGGTTTTGTTGCCGCGCGTCCACGATTCGACGGGCGATCCGGCGGCTGTGTCGCTCTTCGCCGAAGCGGTAGATCAGGTCGCCGTCCACGGGCCACTCCAGTGAGCCGGCGTCCTCGGGGCGCAGCGTGGCGCCTCCGGCGAGCCGGCGCGCCTCGAGCTCCCGCCGGCGCTCCTCCAGCTCCTCCAGGAGCGTCGTCATCCGACCCTCGTCGGCCTCCAGCTCCCCGATGCGGGTGGAGGCCGTCTGCTCGCGGGCCCGGTACTGCTGGATCCGCGTCTGGTGCTCGGCTTCCACGGACCGGAGCTGCGCCACCTCGCTCAGGCGGTCCTGCCGCAGCGAGCCGAGGAGCGCCATCCGCTCCTGGAGCGCCGCGTTCTGCTCCACCAGCTCGGCCTCGAGCGCGCGCACACGCTCGACGAGCGCCCGGTCGAAGGAGGCGATGCGCTGCAGGTACCGGTACCGGTTCAGGAGGTCGGTGAACGAGCGGGCTCCCAGGAGTACCTGGATCGTCTGGGCGGGTCCCATCTTGTAGATGTCGCGCAGGCGCCGGTTCAGCACCGCCTGGCTGGCCGCCAGATTCTCCTGGGAGAGCAGCAGGTCCCGCGTCGTGATGCGCACCTGTTCGGACGTGGTCTCCGACTGGAACTCCACCTCGGCCAGCACCGACCGGGACGCCGAGAGGCGGCGCTCCACGTTGGCGAGCTCCTCGGCGGCGTTGCGGACGCGGTTGCGGTAGTCTCCGATCTCGCGCTCGAGACGAGCCCGCTCCTCGCGGATCTGCTCCAGCCTGCGCTGGCTGTCCCGGATCTCGCGCGCCAGATCGGGCTCCTGCGCGGCGAGGCGGTGTGGCGTCGGGGGGCTCGCCGGCGGAGGCGCCAACGGGGCCACCACGAGGGCGGCCGCGGCGAGGAGGGCGGGGGCCCGCATCAGACCTCCTGCAGGTGCCGGCGCATGGCGAGCGCGCTCGACACCGCTCCGAAGAGGGCGCCGACGACGATCCCGAGCAGGACCCAGCTTCCCGGCACCCAGGAGATCTCGAAGAGGTACGCGTAGACGCCGCGGTACGTCGCGTACGTCATCACCCACGCCAGCGCCCCCCCGGCCAGGCCGGCGAGCGCGCCCTCGAGGAGGAAGGGGCGCCGGATGAAGCCCGTCGTCGCGCCGACGAGCCGCATGACGTAGATCTCGTCCCGCCGCGCGAAAATCGCGATCCGGAGCGCCGTCCCGATGATGAGCGCCGCCACGAGCGCGAACGCCCCGCCCAGCACCGCGGTGCTGGCCAGCCCGATGCGCCGGAGGGCGAAGAGCCGGTCGACCCACTCCCGGCCGTACTGCGCGTCCTCGACGAAGGGGTACCCTTCGGACGCGTCGGCGACCTTCTGGACGACCTCGGGGGTCCGGAAGCCCTCGCGCAGCTCGACCTCGAGGGACTGTGGCAGCGGGTTGACCTCGGCGCTCATGAAGAGCTCGCCGAATTCGGGGAGCTCGGTGCGCGCCCTCTCGAGCGCGTCCCGTTTGGAGACGTAGGTGACGAAGCGGACCTCGTCGAAGGCGGTGAGCTCCTCGAGCAGGAGGTCGATCTCGCTCTGACGGGCATCGTCGCGCAGATACACCACCACCTCGACCCGCTCCTCGATCGCCGAGAGCGCCAGCTGGAGGTTGTACGTCGCCAGGGAGAAGAGGCCCACGACGAAGAGGGCGAGCCCGACCATCGCCGAGGAGAGCCCGGTGAGCACCGGGGCGCGGCGGAACGCGGCCAGAGCCTCGCGGAGCGCGTAGCTCATGGCTGGACTTCCGCCTGCTCGCGCTCGACCTCGGCGTTCGCCGAGTCGTAGACCAGCTTGCCGTGGTCGAGCTCCAGGACCCGCGCGTGCGGGTGCCGGCGCATGACCTCCAGGTCGTGCGTGGCCATGAGCACGGCCATCCCCTTGGCGTTGATGTCCCAGAAGAGCTCCATCACGCCCCGAGTCGCGCGGTCGCGAGGGTCCCCGGTCGGCTCGCCGGCGAGAAGCACGTACGGGTCGTTGGCGAGCGCGCGCGCGATCGCCACCCGCTGCTGCTCACCGCCGGAGAGCTCGTGGACGTAGGCCCCCGCCTTCGGCGAGAGGCCCACCTGCGTGAGCAGCCGGTTGGCCTTCGACTGGATCGCGCGCCGAGGGGTCCCGGTGACCTCGAGGACGAAGGCGACGTTCTCGAGGGCGGTGCGCCCCGGGAGCAGGCGGAAGTCCTGGAAGACCATCCCCACCCGGCGGCGGAGCTTCCAGAGGTCGCGCTCCGTGAGGCGCTCGGACGAGAAGCCGCTCACGCGCACCTCGCCCTCCGTCGGGCGATCGGCCATGTGGATCAGCCGCAGCGTGGTGGACTTGCCCGAGCCGGAGTGGCCCGTGAGGAAGGCGAATTCGCCCTTCTTCACGTGGAAGGAGACGTCCTTCAGCGCGAAGCCGCGCTTCGGGTACTCCTTCGAGACATGGCTGAGTTTGATCACCGGATACGGGCGGGCGGCGAGACCGTGCTCCGGAAGGGAAGATTAGACATCGGTCGAGGGGGTGTCAAAGCGATTGCGCGCGAGGGTCGAGGCGAGGCGAAGGGCTTCGAGCATGGACGATTCGTCGGCCCGGTCGAGGCCCGCGATGTCGAACGCCGTGCCGTGGTCGGGCGACGTTCGCACGAAGGGCAGGCCGAGGGTCACGTTCACGCCGGTGCCGAAGGACACGGTCTTGAAGGCGGCCATCCCGACGTCGTGGTACGGCGCCACCACCCCGTCGAATTCCCCGGCCAGAGCGCGGGCGAAGACGGTATCGGCCGGCACGGGACCGACGACGTCGATGCCGCGCTCACGGGCGGCCTTCACCGCCGGAGCGAAGACGCGGGCCTCCTCGTCTCCGAAGAGACCGCCGTCGGACGCGTGGGGGTTGAGCGCGCACAGCCCGATCTTCGGATCGGAGAGCGCCCAGTCACGCCGCAGGGCGCCGTCGAGCAGGGTGACCTGACCGAGCAGCCGCTCGCGGGTCACCGCCGCGGGGACGTCGACGAGCGCGAGGTGCGTCGTGGCGAGGAGCACGCGGAGCGGGGCGTCGAGTCGGGTCCGCTCGGCGCACATGAGCATCCCGACGTCGTCGACGCCGGCCAGCCCCGCGAGCATCTCGGTCTGGCCGGGGACACGACGCCCGGCGGCGTGCAGCGAGGGCTTGTGCAGCGGTCCCGTGACGATCGCACGCGCCTCTCCCGCGAGGGCCAGGGCCACCGCGCGCTCGATCGACTCCGCGGCGAACGTGCCGGCGGCCGCGTCGTCGAGGCCTCCGCGACGGGCCTCCGCGGCCACCTCCGACAGGGCTCCCGGTCGCAGCGGCCCGTCCGGGCCGAGGATCGCGACGTCGACGGCCGGGCACTCCGCCCGGATCCGCTCGATCGCGCGAAGCGCGACCTCCGGCCCGACCCCGCGTGGGTCGCCGGGCGTGACGAGGAGGTCCGCAGTCACCTACATCCGGATCTCGATGTGCGTCCGCTGCCGGAGCACCGCGAGGAGCTGTTCGATCTGCCGCTCCTGCTGGATCTGCGCGGCGAGCTGAGGTCTCACGTCGTCGAGGGTGTACGCCCCCGCTTCCCGGACCTCCTCGACGTGGACGACGGCGATGCGCGCCTCCCCCGTGGGAAGCCGATACTCGATCGGCCCGACGAACTGCCCCGAGCTCGCCGTGCGGAGGACGCCGTACTCGGCGGGGAGCTCCGAGAGCTGATCGAAGGGAATCGTCAGCGAGTCGGGGGCGGCGGGATCCGAGTGCTCCTCGGCCAGCTCGGCCATCGACGTACCGGCCCGCGCCTGCGCCATCACGTCGTCGGCGACCGCGCGCGCCTGTGCGACGTCCTCTTCGGTCTTGTCGGGGATGACCAGGATGTGGCGAGCCTGTCGCTCACCGGCCCGGTACCGCTCGACCTTGATGATGTGGAAGCCGAACTCGGTCTCGACGACGTCGCTGATCTGACCGTCGATGAGCTGGAAGGCGGCGTCCTCGAACTCGCGCACCATGCGCCCGCGTCGGAACCAGCCCAGATCTCCGCCCAGCGAGGCCGTGCCGGGGTCGTCCGAGTACTCCCGCGCCAGCTCGGCGAATTCCTCACCCGCGCGGGCCCGCTCGAGCAGCGCCTCGGCCTCGGCCCGTGCCGAGTCCTTGGCTGCCTCGCTCGCGTCCGGAACCACGACGACCTGCCGGAAGGTCAGGAGGCGAGGCCGCTGCTGGAGCTGGCCGCTCGCCGCCTGGAACGCCTCCCTCAGATCGTCCTCGGAGACCGTGACCTGGGGCGCGTCGCGGAGGTGGAGCTGCCCGTACAGCTGGCAGATGCGCTCCCGGCGCCGCTCCGTGCTCAGCCAGTCCCGGTACTCCGCCAGCGTCAGCGCTTCTCGCGCCAGCGCCTGCTGAAGCGCCACCTGGCCACCGAACTCGGACGCCAGTCGCTGGATCTGCTCGTTCACGCGCTGCTCGATCTGGTCCTCGTTCACGGTGATGAGCGAGTCCCTCGCCGCGGCCTGGAGCACCACCAGCCGGTCGATGTACTGGTCGAGCACCTGCCGGAAGAGCTCCTCGTAGCCCGGAGTACCCGGCTCGGGGACCGGGGCGCCTCCGAGCGCCATCTGCTGCACGCCTTCCATGACCTGCGAGGCCACCACGACGGAGTCGCCGACGACGGCCACGAGGCGGTCGACGACGTCGGACTCGAACTGCGCCGAGGCGCCCGTGGGAAGGAGCAGCGCGGCCAGCAGGGGCAGGATTCGTCTGATCATGCGGATTCGTACCCCCTCGTCACGGCTCGTTCCCCGGATTCCGCCCGGCTCCCGCCACCGCCGAGTCGACCGCGACGTTCTCGGCGGGCGAGAGCTGCCGGGCCGCCCGGATCTCTCCGATGCCCAGGACGGCCTCACCGACGCCGGCCCCGTATACGGCGCTCGATCGACCGGCCCGGAGCTGGAAGCCGACGATGCCGAGCGGGACGATCTGCGTGGCGCCGGAGACGACGTCGGCGAGCGTCTCCTCGACCGCCCGGGCGATGGCCAGCTCCAGCTCCTCGCCGGGCGCCCGATCGAGGCTCATCAGTCCGAGCCGTCGCGCCGCGGTGCGCAGCTGCGCGCGGGCGTCGTCGACGAGGACGTCGATGCTGTCCCGGGCGGGTCGCAGCCCGCCGTCCTCGGCGGCCCGAACCAGGAGCTCGCGTCGGGCCAGGCTGCGCAGCACGCCCTCGAGCTCCTCGTCCGAGCCCCCCTGGACCTGGGTCCGGATCTGGGGCGGCTCGAGCTGCAGGAACTCGCGCGCCTCGGCCACGGTGACCTCTCCGCCGTCCCACTCCACCAGTGGCCGGCGCTCCGCCCGGCCCGAGAAGCGGGCCCCGGGGTTGGACGCGACCTCGCGGAGGACGTCGAGCGCGCCCTCGGTGATCCGGGGAGCGGCCCGCTCCGTGAGTCCGGCCACGAAGACCGACTCGGCGGACTGGACCATGCGGGCCTGCACGCGGCGGCGATACTGGAGCGCGACCTGCTCGAAGCCCTGGACGCGCCGGTCCTCCAGACGGATGAGGTGCAGCCCCATGGGCGTCGTCACCACCTCGCTGACCTGCCCGGGCTGAAGCGCCATCGCCGCCTGCTCGAAGGGCGCCACCATCTCCCCGCGCCCGAAGTAGCCCAGGTCGCCGCCCTGTCCGGCCGAACCCGGGTCCTGGCTGTACGACCGGGCCATCGCCTCGAAGCTCTCACCCCCGGCGATCCGGCCCCGGATCTCCTCCAGCAGCGCGCGCACGCTGTCTCGCTGCGCAGGCGTGGCCTGTAAGGGGAGCTGGAGCATGATGTGACGGGCGCGGACCTCCACGGCGGGGGCCTCGGCCTCGTACCGCTCCCTCAGCTCGGCGTCGGTGATGAAGGTGTCGACCTGGATCACGGAGTCGCGAAGCTGGAAGACCATCGCCTGGCCGAGCTGCTGCATCACGACCGGCTCGAGGTCGAGGTCGGAGAAGGTCGAGTCCCGCGCCGCCGCCTCGGCGAGGAGGGTGTAGTCGATCCAGAGCTCCGCGAGCGACTCCACCACGCGGGCTTCGGCGGTCAGGTTCTCCTGGTCGACGAGGAGGTCGACCGCCTGGTCGACCGTGAGCCGGTGCGGGCCGACGCGCGCCACCAGCCCCTCGGAGTCGCCCTCGGCCCCACAGCCGGAGAGCAGCAGGGCGAGGGCTACGCCGGACGCGAGTCGGGACTTCTTCATCATGGCTTCTCGGGACCTCGGTTCCTGTTCAGTCGGTTCGGTCAGGCGGCGTCGCGCCGCGCCGAGCTCAGCGCGGACAACGCCACCAGGACGGTCTCCAGGATCGGCTCCGTGCCCTGTTGCTCGATCTGCAGGGAGAGCGGGTGCACCCGGAGTACGTCCATGCGCGCCTTGCGTTGCGTCAGCGGCCCCTCCAGGACCGCCATCCTCGGCACGACTCCCTCCCGGAAGGTCAGACGCGCGGAGCCCCTGCGAACGAGGCCCCGCTCGAGCCCCAGGCCACGCCCGAGGATCCGCACACCCGCCGCGTCGAGCAGTCGCTCCGTCTCCGCGGGCAGGGGCCCGTAGCGGTCGGCCAGCTCTTCCTTGAGGTCCTCCACCTCGACCCGGCCGGTCGCCTTCGAGAGACGCCGGTAAAGATGGAGCTTCTGGGCCGAATCGGGAACGTAGACGTCGGGCAGGTACGCCGGCCCCTCGAGGGAGACGTCCGGATCCGGCCACTCGATCACCTCCTCTCCCTTCTCGATCCGCTCCACCGTCTTGTGCAGGAGTCGCATGTAGGCGTCCAGCCCCACCTGGGTCGCGAAGCCGGACTGATCCGCCCCGAGCAGGTTGCCCGCGCCCCGCAGCTCCAGGTCCCGCAGCGCCACCGAGTAGCCGGAGCCCAGCTCCGTGTAGTGCTCGAGCACGCGGAGCCGACGCTCGGCATCTTCGGCGACGTCGTCGGGGACGAGGAGGTAGCAGTAGGCGCGGCGGTCCGACCGTCCGACCCGACCGCGGATCTGATAGAGCTGCGCGAGCCCGAAGCGGTCGGCGCGGTCGACGATCAGGGTGTTGGCGTTCGGGACGTCGAGACCGTTCTCGATGATCGAGGAGCAGACCAGGACGTCGATCTCCCCGTCGACGAAGCCACGCATGACCTCGTCGAGCTCCGAGCCGCCCATCTGCCCGTGCGCGACCCCGATGCGGGCTTCCGGTACGAGCGCGCCGATCTCCTCGGCCACGGTGTAGATCGTGTCGATGCGGTTGTGGAGGAAGAAGGCCTGCCCGCCGCGGTCCAGCTCCCGGTGCAGCGCCTCGCTCAGCAGCTGGTCGCTCCACGGCAGCACGTTGGTGAAGATCGGCATCCGGTCCCGGGGAGGGGTCCGGATGAGGGAGAGGTCCCGGATCCCGGAGAGCGAGAGGTAGAGCGTGCGCGGAATCGGCGTGGCGCTGAGCGTGAGCACGTCGATCGAGGCCCGCAGCCGCTTCAGCCGCTCCTTGTGCTTGACGCCGAAGCGCTGCTCCTCGTCGACGATGAGCAGGCCCAGCTCCTTGAAGACGACGTCGTCCGAGAGGAGCCGGTGCGTGCCGATGACGATGTCGACGTCCCCCGAAGCGAGGCGCGCCAGGAGCTTTTTCTGCTCCTTCGGGGTGCGGAAGCGGCTCAGCGACCCGACCCGCACCGGGTAGTCCGCCAGCCGCTCCTCGAAGGTGTGCCGGTGCTGCTCGACGAGGATCGTCGTGGGCGCGAGCACCGCCACCTGCTTGCCGTCCTGGACCGCCTTGAACGCCGCCCGGATGGCCACCTCGGTCTTGCCGTACCCGACGTCGCCGCACACCAGCCGATCCATCGGGCGCTCGGCCTCCATGTCGCGCTTCACGTCCTCGCTGGCCTGGCGCTGGTCCGGAGTGTCGTCGTAGAGGAACGACGACTCCATCTCGAGCTGCCACCGCGTGTCGGGCGAGAAGGCGAAGCCCTTCGCGGTCTGCCGGCGCGCGTACAGCTCCAGGAGCTCGGTGGTCATCTCCTCGATGACCTTCTCGGTCTTCCGCTTGAGGTTCTTCCAGCGCTTCCCGCCGATCCTGTGGACGGTGGGCGGCTTCGCGTCTTCGGACTCGCCCACCCAGCGCTCGATCATGTCGAGTCTGGACACCGGGAGGCGGAGCTTCTCGCCGCCCCCGTACTCGATGGCCAGCACCTCCATCTCCTGGCCTCCGATCGTCAGCCGTTCGAGCCCCTTGAACTGCCCGATGCCGTGGTCCATGTGGACCACGTACTCGCCGGGCGTCAGCTGGGCGAGGCTCTCGAGCGCCACCGACCCGCGGAAGCGCCGGCTCCGACGGACCCGACGGGGGCGCCGGAAGATCTCGTGGTCGTTCAGGACGCGGAGCGGCGGGTCGGTGCACGCGAGCTCGAAGCCTCCGGAGAGGGCGCCCAGGCCGAGTCGGGTGCCGGGAGGGAGCCGGCAGGCTCCGCCGAGGATCTCCTCCAGCCGCTCGAGCTGACCCTGGTTGTCGCAGAGGAGCAGCGTCTCGGCTCCGGTCGAGGCTCCGGAGCGTAGGTAGGCGTCGAGACGCGCCATGTCCCGGTCGATCGCGGGCACGGCGGTGGCCTCGATGGCGTTGTCGGCGTCCTGCTCGGCCAGGAGTGCCAGCCGCGGGAGCGCCGCCAGCCGCTCCGCCATCTGCTCCGGCTCGAGGAAGAGGGCCGACGGCTCGGGCGGCGTCGCGCCCGACTCGACGAGGCTGTCGTAGAGCGTGCACACGCGGCCCCACGTCCGCTGGGCGTGAGACTCCACCGCCCAGTCGCCCTGGCGCACCACGACCGCGTCCGCGGGGAGCAGCTCGAGGAGCGAGCGGGGCACCACCGGATCTTCCGTGTCCGCCGTGCGCCGGAAGTCCACCGGGAGCACGTGCGTCTCCCGGATCTCGGCGATCGAGCGCTGGCTCGCGATGTCGAACGTACGGAGGGACACGATCTCGTCTCCCCAGAGCTCGATCCGGACCGGGTCTCCGGCGGAGACCGAGTAGACGTCCAGGATCCCGCCTCGCACCGCGAACTGCCCGACCTCCTCGACCATCGGCACGCGCTCGAATCCCCGCGCCTCCAGACGTGCCGGGAGCTTCGCGAAATCCACCTCGTCTCCGACCCGGTACGTCGTGCGCAGGTCGGCGAGCCGGCTGGGGATCGGAGCGCGCTCCTGCAGGGCCCGCGGCGTGGTGACCACGATCTTGGTCCGCCCGGAGAAGAGCGCCTCCACCGCCTCGACACGGAGGCCCCCGATCTCCACGTGCGTCTCGGACTCCTCGTACGGGAGCGCCTCCTTCTGCGGGTAGAGGTGCGACGCCTCGGTGCCGTCGAGCAGGGTCTCGAGGTCCGCCTCGACGGAGACCGCCTCCTGGGGCGACTCCGCGACCACGACGAACACCCGCCCGGGGTGTCGCTCGTGCAGCGCCGCCACGACGGCGGCTCCCAGCGAGCCGACGGCACCGCCGAGGTCCGCGCGCTCACCCGGAGCGGGGAGGCCCTCGGAGAGGCGGACGAACGCCGGTGAGGAGGCGACGCCGCGGAGGACCGCGTTAGTCGACTCCATCGGTCCCGGTCGGGGCCTCCGGGCGCCGCACGGCCTGGCGACCGCCGGAGGTGGCCATGAGCGATTCGACGGCGAGCAGCGCGAGGGCCGCGAGGAGGAAGGGCCACCAGAGCTCGGGACCCTGCCGGGCCCGGAACACCGCGCCCGCCCAGGCTTCCGGGCGCGACACCTCCACCACCTCCGTCCCGATCCGCTCGGACCGGAGATCCTCGTCGAGCCGCTCGAGGCGGGACTCCCGGACCGGTGGGTTGAGTGCCACGACGCTCACGACGCTGTCGCCGGACAGGAAGGTGTAGAAGCCGGCCTGCCCGGTGCCGCGAACCGTGCGGGTGCCGTCGATCTCGAGCTCCGCGCCGTCGGGGAAGCGCACCGAGGTGGCCGACGAAGGCGCGGGGAGGTGCTCGCCCGTCGTTCGCGCCGCGCCGGTGCCGCCCGCGCCGGACCACTCGCTCGCCACCCAGTCCACGAAGCGGAGCATCCCGGTGGAGACGGGGAGAGACGTGCCGGCCGCGTCCAGCGGGGAGGCCACGAGCAGATAGCGCCGACCGTCCGCCGTGGCCCCGTCGACGACCCACGGGCGCCCGTCGGCCTCGGCGAGCGTGCGGACCGGTGCGGGCGGATCCCCCTCCAGCGTCACGTCGTAGCGGCTCCGCACGCGCACGCCCTGGAGGGCGTCGGGCACCGCCGGGCCGGCGAGCTCCGCCTCCCCGACGGTGCCGGAGGGCGCGTACCGCCACGGGATGCCCGCCTCGGCGAGTCTCCGGTTCAGCGCCGGAAGAAGGGTCGGGTCGTCGGGTGGGATGAGGAAGGCGGCACCGGAGGGCGAACGTCGTTCGAGACCCTCGCCCACGGCGGAGACGAGCAGCGCGGCGGAGTCCGGAACCGTGACGCGGACCCGGTTCGCGCCCTCCAGGACGGCGAGCGCCTCGGCCACGAAGACTCCCGGCGCGCCTCCCACGGCCACCGTGGGCGCCGGCCGGGACCGGAAGGCGAAGAAACGGCGGTCGTCCGCGCTCAGGTCGTCCGGGTCCGCATCGGCGTACCCGCGGACCCACCCGGCTCCCGACGGCGGGAGCGCGATCGTCGTCTGGGCGCCCGGAGGCAGCGTGGCCGCCCCGCGGATCCGCTCGTTGACGACGAGCCGGAGTGCCACGTGACCGGTGTCGTCGGCGGTCGTGGCCTCGAGCGCGGAGAAGGTCACGTCGGTGCGCTGACCCTCCAGCGGAGGCAGCCCGCCTCCGACGGTGACGTCCGTCAGCGCGCGGTTCGCGGTCGGGTAGTCGCCGCCCGTCCACAGCACGACCGGCAGGTCTCCGGCGGGGGGTGTGGCGGTCTCCTCGAACCCCGTTGCCTGGAGGTCCGAGACGAGGTGGATCTCCCGGTGCTCGAGCGGCGCCGCATCGAGGAGCCGCACCGCGCGCTCGAGGGCCCCGGTCAGGTCCCCCGCGGCGTCGACGACGTCGGTCTCCTGGACGGCCACCCGGGCTTGCGCGGCGGTCCCCGGGATGGCGGGGAGCCACGGCTCCCCGGCGCGAATCACCCAGAATCGGTCCTCCGCGGTGGCCTCGTCGAGGGTGCGCACGGCGATGTCCTCGAGCTCGTCGAGCACCCGGACCTCCCCGACGACGCGCCCGCTGCTCATCGAGTTGTCCAGGATCAGGACCACCGCGGTCGGCGGATGCGACGCGCCCCGGCCGCCGAAGAAGAGCCGGGCTCCCGCCCCGACGACGAGGAGCAGCACGCCGACGCGGGCCATCATGAGCAGGATCTGCCGGAGGCGGATCTGCCGGGCGTGCTCACGCTCCGTCCGTTCGAGGTAGCGGAGGGCCGGAAAGCTCAGCCGACGGGTCTCGTGCCTCTGGAAGAGGTGGAGCCAGATCGGCACCGCCACCGCCAGTCCGGCCAGCAGGAAGAGCGGGCTCAGGGCGCCCATGTCACACTCCCCGCATCAGCCGAGGCGTTCGCGCTTGCGCAGGTACGCCCGCAGCGCGAGCGCCATGGGCGCGTCGGTGTCGACCACCTGGTAGTCGATCCCGTGCGGGCGCAGATCGCGCTCCCACTCCGCGAGCGCCTCCTTCACCGCCTCGCGGTACTCGGAGCGGATGTCGGCGACGCTCACGAGGAGCTCGTCGTTCGTCTCGGGGTCGTAGAAGCGGGCCTCGGACGCCGCGGGCAGCTCGCGCTCTCCGGGGTCCACCAGGTGGAAGACGAGCACCTCGTGTCCGTGGTGTCGCAGGAACTTGAGCGCCGTCAGCGTCTCGTCGCGCGCCACCAGCAGGTCCGAGAGCAGCACCACGAGGCCGCGGCGGCGCAGCCGGATCGCCAGCTCCCGGAGCGCGCCCTCCGCCGATGTGCCTCCCTGGGAGTCGAGCTCCTGGAGCCGTCGGGCCACCTCGTGCCACTGGCGCCGGCCTCCACGCGCCTGGAGGCGCGCGACCATCCGCTCGTGGAAGGCCGCCAGCCCGACGGCGTCGCCCTGGCGCAGGAGGATCAGCGCCACCGACGCCGCCAGGTGCCGGGCGTACCAGATCTTGGACGGCTGCACGCCGGGGTTGGAGCTCCAGCCCATCGACTCGCTGATGTCCAGCAGGAGGTACGCCCGCAGGTTCGTCTCCTCCTCGAACTGCTTCACGTAGTAGCGGTCGGAGCGCCCGAACATGCGCCAGTCGATGTAGCGCAGGTCGTCCCCGGGCTGGTAGGCGCGCAACTCGGCGTACTCCGCCGAGAAGCCGCGGTGCGGGGAGCGGTGGAGCCCCATGATGAAGCCCTCGACCACCTCCCGCGCGATGAACTCGATCCCGCCCAGCTGGGCGAGATCGCCGGGCGCGAGCAGGTCGGCCCGCTGGCCCGGAGGGGAGGAGGTCGGTCGATCGGACATGAGCCCCGGAAGCTACCCGTGCGCGCCCGGCGCCTCAACGGCGTCGCCTCGCGGCGGGGCGGTGCCCCGACGGGGGCCGGGTCGCGCGACGGGTGGGGGCCGAAGCGGGCATCGGCGGGAGTGCCCCGATTCCGCCCCCCGGGCGTCCCCCGGAGTGGACACCCGGGGCCCGAAACGCGAGGAAAGCCGCGGTCTTTCGAGTGGCACACCGGTTGCGATCCATGGGGGGCGTCCAACGCAGGACCGAGGAGGGGCGTCATGAGGATCCGCTCCAGTCCCGTCCGGCTCGAGCGGAGCCGGCCGCGCGCACGCGCGGGGCGGCGCGAGGTGATCTTCGTCTGGGCCCTCGCGGCCGTGGCGGCGTGGCCCCTTTCGGCGCAGGGCGCGCAGAGCCCGATCGACGAAGCCGAGCCCGACACGCTCGAGGCGTGGATCTGGCTCGACCGCGGCGAGGAAGCGGTGGTCGAGCGGGGCGAGGAGATGCGGGTCTACTACCGCGTCTCCGACGACGCCCACGTGGCGATCTTTCGGGTCGACACCGAGGGAAGGGTCTCCATGCTCCTCCCGCACCATCCCGACGCGGACAGCTGGACGACCGGCGGACGGGACTACCGTCTGCTGCTTCCGGAGTCCCGCACCTGGGACGTCGTCGACGAGCCGGGGGAAGGGTCGTTCTTCATCGTCGCGTCCCGCGACCCGTTCGATTTCTCGCTCTTCGACTTCGACTCCGAGCTCGGCTGGGACCTCTCGGCCGCGGGCGCCGAAGCGTACGACGACACGTACCAGGCCATCGACGACCACGTCCTGGCGATCCTGCCCGGCTGGCAGGAGGCGACGTACGCCCTCGACCTGCTCCCGTACGAGGTGGTCGAAGCCGGGTCCCGGGCCCGCCCCAGCGAGGTGATCGTGCTGCGCTCGGGACGACGGGTGACCTGGGTGCCCCCTTCGCGGCGCGTCGATTACGTCTCGGTCGGGACGGGACCGCACGTGCGTCTCTTTCTGCGCTTCGGCCCGATCCCGCGCTATCGGGTGCGGGTCCACTACGGGCCGCCTCCGCTCTACCGCCGGCTGTACTGGGCACCTCCGCCCCGGCCGGCGCCGTATCCGCGAACCATCGGGTACCGCGCACCGCCCCGGTACACGCCGGCACCGCGGCCGGCGCGTCCCGTGCGCGCGGTACCGCCCCCGAGGCGACCCACCGTGACGCGCCCGGCGCCCGCGCCGACCCCGCCGGGGAGACCCGTGATCACGCGTCGACCCGCCGACCCCGACCCGAGGCGCGAGGCGCGCCCGTCGAGGAGCTCGGCTCCGCGCACCGTCGCGCCCCGGAGCCCGCCGATGACCTTCGCCACCTTCGTCCGCAACTGTCTCGCACGGTATTCCGGCGGCTGGGTTAC
>CALJLC010000006.1 GCA_937982605.1 uncultured Gemmatimonadales bacterium
ATCTCGGCCTCCAGATCGCAGACACACCGCTCTCCCTGAGCCAGCAGCTCCACGGTCCGCCAGCGCACCGGGTCGGCCAGCGCGCCGAAGCTGCGGCGCGTCCGCCGGGCGTCCGCGCGACTCGGGCGGCCCGCTCGCTCGGCCAGGCCGGTGTCCCGAGGCTCAGACACGGGCGGCCTCCGGACCCGGTGTGGCGGTGCCTCCGGTCGCCAGGTAGTCCGCGAAGAAGTCGGGGAGGGTGCTCCGGCGAATCCCCTCGCATGCCGCGTCGAGGTCGTACGCGATCCGCACGTGCTCGACCTCGGGCTGCTCGCCGCTCATGTCGACGATGGCGTAGCCGGCCCGCCAGTCACCGTCCTTGGGTCGTCCCACGGAGCCCGTGTTCAGATACCGGATCCCGTCGACTTCGCGGAACCACGGGACGTGCGTGTGACCGAAGGCGATGAGGTCTCCGGGCCGGGCGCCGGCCGTGTCGGCCATCTTGCGACAGAAGCCGTCCGTCCGGTCGGCGTGCCAGTACAGGGTGTTCAGCGTCGGCGCGCCGTGAACCAGGACGAGCTTCGCCCCCGGCTTGTGGCCGCCGTGCGGACGAAGATCCATGCGGAACGGAAGGCCGCCGAGGGCATCGCGAGTGGAAGGCCTCGTGTGCCGACGCGTCCAGTCGTAGCTGAGGTGAGAGAGCCGCTCCTGAGCCTCGTCCTCGTATTTGCAGCCGCAGTGCGGGTAGTCCGTGGCGACCGTGCTGTCGTAGTTGCCCGCGACCCCCGGGATGCGGAAGCTCCGGATCAGGTCGACCGTCTCGTTGGGGTACGCCGCGTAGCCCACCAGGTCCCCGAGGTGATAGGTCCGCTCGACGAGCCCCCGGGAGGAGATGTCGTCGAGAACCGCCTGGAGCGCGTGGACGTTGGCGTGGATGTCCGAGATGAGCGCGAACCGCATCGCATGCTCCCATCAAGAAATCTTGATACGAGTGGAAGCTAGCCGTGGGCTACCGAACGGTCACGGTCAGGGGCCCCGAGGGGCTGTGCGGCCGGCCATCGATGAGAACCACCGCGCGGACCCGCCAATCGCCGCGCACGCCCATGCCCCACCACGAGATCGTCACCGAGTCGGTCTCCCCGGGCTCGAGGACGTTGCTGTCGAAGATCGGACATAGCGACGGACCGCCCCAGAGAGGCAGGATGACGCCGGTGCCCGGCTCCTCGGCCAGGACGCCCAACCCCTGACCGCACCCGCCGGGCGTCGCCCACACCGGCTCGGCCGTCGGATTGAACGCGATCGCCACCAGCTCCACGGTGTCCCCGATGGCGATCTCGGTCGGCGACGCCTCGATCGTCATCCGGATCCAGTCCTCGGGCTCCAGCAGCGAGCCGCAGGCGAGCAGCGCGGTCGCGAAGAGTGGAGCCGCGAGTCGGGCGCCGGTGGACCGCGTCATCGCGAGCCTCTCGGGGAGTCCAGCGCCCAGGACAGGGACACGGCGCCGTCGGTGGGGCCCGACCCGACCTCCGGCAGCGTCGTCTCGACCCAATGGTGCCCCGGTCCCTGGCGGTGCACGAGCCAGCTTGCCAGGATCGCGGCCCCCAGCGACGGGATCCATCGATTCAGAGCGTCCGCCTCGCAGTTCGACCAGGCGCAGAGAAGCGTCAGACCGCCCCAGGTCCCGGCCGCCGCGGCAGCTCCGGCGGTAGCCGCACGGACCCGGACGAAGCCGCGGTCGCGACTCCGACGAACCTGGATGGCCTCCACGTCGGGCCGGGGCACGGCGTGGAGTCGCCCAGTCACGCGGTCGGCCGCCACGAGATCCGCCTCCTCCATGCGGACGAACTCCGCGTCCCAGGGCGAGCCGAGCCCGGTGCTGCGGGCCCGTTCGGTCGTCAGCTGCATGCGAACCCGCTCGCCGGGCGTCGGCGGTGCGCCTCGGGTGCCGACGCTCGGCAGCAGCCTCGCGGCGGGATCTTCGGTTCGCCGGCCTGACGGTTGCTGCCCCGGCGCGAGCCCCGTCTTCGTCCACGCGACGATGACGCCGCAGTTGGAGCTCGGGCCCGGGTCGTACTCGACCGGAATCTCCGCGGGCCGGCGGTACACCTCGAGAGCCTCGATCTCCCCGATTCCTGCGACGGCCGACAGCGTCTGACCGGAGTCGGGGTCGTAGACGGTCGGCAGGCCGTCGACGAAGAGTCGAGGAAGGCACCATCCGCGGGGCCCGTTGACGGTGATCGCCTCACCCAGGTGGGAGAGCGGAATCCCGACCTGGATTCCCGGTCCCGGCCGAGGTGCCGAGTACGCCGACCCGACCCGGATGCCCGGCAGGCCCGCGACGAGCTGCTCGGTCGACCGCGCCGCCGATCGTTCGATCATGTACGGGGTCACGAACACGCCCAGACCTCGCTGAAAGCGGCGCACGTAGCCACGGCGCACGAGGTGGTGCTCGAGCGTGGGTCGGTCGAGCGAGACGACGAGCTCGTCGAGCGGAAGCGGTCGAGGCGACAAGCCGTACCGCACCGTCACCACGCCGTCGCGTCCGAGCTCGAAGACCCCGGCCGGCGTCTCATGGTAGCCGAGCGCTCCGGCCAGGAGCAGGAAGCTTCCCGGCTCCGGCGCCGTCAAGCTGAAAGCGCCGCGCTCGTCACCCACGGTGGCGGTCACCGAGTCGCCGCTCTCGTGGAACATGATCACCAGACCATACGGGATACCGAGGCCGGTGCCCGTGTCGACGAGCGTCCCGCGAACCGTCTGCGCGGCGAGCGGAGCGGCGGTCGTCCCCACGAGGGCCGAGGCCGCGACGAGTGCAGCGTAGGTGCGGTGGTGGCGTACGCGCATGGTCTCCTGCTCCGGACCCGAACATACGCGACCCTGCGCGCTCCGGTTACCCCGGGGCCCGCCTACTCCCCGACGTTCAGCACCTCCGTCGGATCCACCCGCGTCGCGCGCCGCGCCGGCAGGTAGGTCGCCACCAGGGAAGCCGCCACGATGACGACGGTCACCCCCGCCCAGGTGACCGGGTCGCGCGGGGTGATCCCGTACAGGAGCGCGCGGAGCGCGCCTGAGGCGGCCAGGGCGACGGCGAGCCCGACCGCGACGCCCACGAGGGTGCCGGCCATGCGCTGGCGGAGGATCATCCGCTGCACCGCGCCCGGCTCCGCGCCGAGCGACAGGCGGATTCCGATCTCCGGGAGGCGACGGCGCACGTCGAAGGCCGTCAGGCCGTAGACCCCGACGACCGCCATGAGCAGGCCCACGAGCGCGAAGCCGGAGAGGATCTGCAGGTTGAAGCGCGGCTCGGCGACCGCCCATCCCAGGTGGTCCTCGAGGGAGCGGAACTCCCCGAGCGGGAGGTCCGGCGCCACTTCGGCGAGCCGCGCGCGGATGCCCGGGACGGCGGCGGCGGGATCACCCTCCACCCGGGCCACCATCGTCATGACCGCCCACGGGATCGAGCGATGGGAGCGGTACACGATCGGCGCGGGGACTTCGCCGAGCTCGACGTCGCGCAGGTCCTCGACGACGCCGACGACGGTCATGCGGAATCCGTCCGGATCGCCCCACACCATGAGCCGCCCGACGGCGTCCGCGCTCCCCCAGAACCGTTCCGCGAGGGAGGCGCCGATGACGATGGGCATCGCGTCGCCCCACGTGTCCGTCGGCTCGAAGCCGCGCCCGGCCACGACCTCCATCGCCATCGCCTCGAAGAAGCCGGGCGTCACCACGCGCCACTGGATCGGTGTGAAGTCCGCCGCCCGGTCCGGCACGTCGTCCTCGGCGGCCACCCGGTTGGCCAGCGCGAGGCCCGAGTACGGCTCGACCGCGGTGGCGCCCGCTTCGATGACGCCCGGGGCGGAGCGCACCGCTTCCCGCAGGGAGGGGAAGATCTCCTCTCGCGCCCGCCAGTCGTACGAGCCATCGGGCATCTGGATGGTGAACGCGACCGTGCCCGCTGGCTCGAAACCCGGATCCACCTGCGTGAGCTCCACGAACGAGCGCAGCAGCAGCCCGGTCCCGGCGAGCAGCACCACCGTGAGCGAGACCTGCGCGGTGACGAGGAAGGCGCGCAGGCGGCGGCCCCGGTCGCCGCCGCGGCCCCGGGTGCCGGTCAATGCTCCGGACAGGCGCTCGCCACGGATCTGGAAGACGGGTGCCAGCCCGCACGCAAGCGCCGCGAGCGCGACCGCCGCCACCCCGGTCCCGAGCGCCGCCGCGTCGATCGACGCGCTCTCGAGACGCGGGATCCGCGCGGCTCCGATCGCCTGGACCGTGGGTAGCGCCGCCAACGCGGTGAGGCTTCCCAGCGCACCGCCGCCCAGCGCCAGCAGGGTGCTCTCGGTGAAGAGCTGCCGGGTCAGCCGGCCTCTGCTGGCGCCCAGCGCGGTGCGCACGGCCATCTCGGTGCGGCGCGTCGTGGCGCGCACCATCAGCAGGTTCGAGACGTTGACGCACGCCATGAGCAGGAGCACGCCGGCGGCCGCGAGCAGCACGCGCCCCGCCGTCGTCACGGTGTCGCCGATGAGCTCGTCGCGCGCGGTACGGAGCTGCGTCGACCAGCCGAGGTCCGTGCCGTACGTCTCGCTGAGCTCGCCCTGGACCCGCTCCAGCTCGGCCGCCGCCCCGTCGATGCCGACGTTGGGCGCCAGGCGGGCGATGACCGTCAGGTAGTGATCCTCGGGGTCCAGCGTCGGGTCCGGTCCCATCGGAACGTAGACGTCCACGTCGAAGTCGAGGGCTTCGAGCGCCTCGGGCATGATCCCCACGATCTCGAGGAGGCGACCGTCGAGGTCGATGCGCGTACCCACGACCGCCGGGTCCGCGCCGAAGTCGGTCCGCCACGTTCCGTGGTCGAGGACGGCGACGTCGGCCGGCGCTCCCGGCAGGTCCTCACGCTCGGTGAAGAAGCGACCGTGCGCGGGGGTCAGCCCGCCGACATCGAGGAGCGTGTGCGTCACGATGCCCACGCGAATGGGCCGGGGCTGACCGGGGCTCCTCAGGATTCCGCCCTGGCCGTGCAGCGCGGCCATCTCCTCGAAGCCCCGCGTACGCTCCCGCCAGTGCGGGTACATCGCCTCGGCCACGCTGAAGGGCTCCCCGCCCGGCGTGAGCATCTCCAGGAAGACGACCCGCTCCGGGTCCTCGAACGGGAGCGGCTCGAGCACGACCGCGCGGACGACGCTCGCGATGGTGACCGCGGCGCCGATGCCGAGCGTGAGCGTGAGCAGGGCGGCCGCGGTGAGCCCGGGCTGATGGCGCAGCTGACGCACCGCGAAGAGGACGTCCTGAAGCGTGCGGTCCCACCACGATGCACGCACCGCGAGGGCTCCGGTGGAGACCGCTCCCCCGGCCCGCTTCGCGCCGTCGCGTCGGCTCTCCGCCCGGACGCGACGGCTCTCGGCCCGGATGCAGTCCGCGTCACCGAACTCGGCGATGGCGCGAGCCCGCGCCTCGGTCGGCTCCAGCCCGTCGGCCACGAGCTCGTCGACCCGGTGCGCCAGGTGCGACTCGATCTCGGCCTCGAAGTCCCGCTCGTCCCGGAGGCGGGCGGTCCGCTCGGGGTCGAGCGGAAGGGGATCTCGGTGGTCCGTCATGCTCCCGGCTCCCTCACGCCGTGCCCTCGGGCGCGCGCTCCATCACGCGCCCGACCGCGTCCACGTACTCGGCCCAGCTCTCGGCCTGCTGGACGAACGCGGCCCGCCCGTCCGGGGTGAGCTCGTAGAACTTGGCGCGCCGGTTGTTCTCGGAGACGCCCCAGCTGGCTTCGATCCACCCGCGACCTTCCATCCGGTGCAGCGCCGGGTACAGGGCGCCCTCCTCCACCTGCAGCACGTCGTTCGAGCTGTGCTTGATCGCCCGCGCGATCTGGTACCCGTGGCGGCGGCCGCCCGCGAGCGTGCGGAGGACGAGCAGGTCCAGAGTGCCCTGCATGGGGTCGCGGCGTGTCGTCGGTCTCTTGCCATAAGGTGACATCGGGGAGAGAGACGAGT
>CALJLC010000007.1 GCA_937982605.1 uncultured Gemmatimonadales bacterium
AGGTGATCTCGAAGGCGAGCTCGGGGTGCAGAAAGCGCGCACCCTCGAAGTACCCCTCGCGCGGGTTCACGCCGACGGCCATCCCGTCGATCATGTCGAGGTACTCGTCCCGGCCGACGCGGCCGTCGCGCGACGCCCCGGTCGCCTCGATCTCCTGCAGGATCGCCGCCTCGCGGTTCTCCGGCAGCGGGTGCGTGAGCTGCCACTCCGGAAGCCGGCTGCCGGAGCCCCCGGAGACGCTGCCGAGCATCTGGAAGACGCCGACCATGGCGTCGGCGTCGTAGCCGAGCTGCGACATGTAGCGGAGGCCGAGGCGGTCGGACTCCGATTCGTCGCCGCGCGAATACCGGAGGTTCATGATCTGGAGCCCGGCCATGGCCAGCCCTCCGTACTCCCGGAAGCGCTCGGAGACGACCATCCCGGCCACCACGCCGATCTGCTGGAGCTGCTGCCGGCTCATCTGGCTCGCGCTGTGCCGCGCGGTCACGTGCCCGATCTCGTGGCCCAGGACGCCGACGAGCTCCGCCTCGGAGTCGAAGTGCGCCAGGATGCCGCGCGTGACGTAGATGAAGCCGCCCGGCAGCGCGAAGGCGTTCACGATGGGATCGTCGACGACCTTGAACGACCACGGGAGCTGCGGCCGCTCGGACACCGCGGCCAGCCTCTGGCCGAGATCCGAGACGTACGCCTGGAGCTGGGGATCGTCCACGAGCCCGTACTGCGCCGTGACGGCGGGATCGGCCTCCTGGCCCATGGAGATCTCCTGCCCCTCGGAGATCAGCATGAACTCGCGCTCGCCGGTGGCGGGATTCACCGCGCACGAGACGAGGGTCGCGGAGAGGGAGAGCGCCGCGAGGGGGAGGAGCGTCGATCGGTTGCGCATCGTTCGGTCTCGTCGGGTTCGGTCAGCGGGCGGCCGGGTCGTAACGGTAGCGAAGTACCGCGGGGCGCGGGAAGCGGTCCGGGATCCTGGCGCCCGGATCGGGATACCACGATCGTCTCGTGTCGCTCCACCCACCGCCCGGATCGCCGTGCCGCCTCGAGCCCGCCCCGTCGACGCCCCCTTCGGAGCCGTGCGCAGGGCCGCGCTCGCGGCCCTCGTGGCGCTGACGGCCTGCGGGGGCGGCGCCGACACGATCGACCGCGACGTCTTCGTGGCGACCTACGTGGACCTGCGCGTCGCCGCCCTGCAGACCGACAGCGCCCGCGTGGCCGAGGGGCAACGCGAGGAGATCCTCGAGCGCCACGGCGTCACCGAGGCCGACCTCACGACCTTCGCCGAGGTACACGCCGCCGACCTCGAGTTCATGCGCGACGTGTGGGCCGACGTCGAGGCGGCGATGGACCGCGAGGCGGAGGCCCCGGCCCCGCCGACCCCCAACGGCTGACCGTGTCGGCCGGGAGCGATCCGCCCGTGTCGTTCGAGCGCGTCTTCAGCGGGGCCCCCTGGGAGAAGCACGTCGGGTACTGCCGGGCGCTCCGCGCCGGGGAGCGGGTCTTCGTGACCGGGACCGCGGCCGTGGCTCCGGACGGGAGCGTGCACGGCCCCGACGACGGCTACGCCCAGGCGATGCGCTGCTTCGAGATCATGCGCGAGGCGCTCGAAGGGGTGGGAGCGGGCCTCGAGCACGTGACCCGGACCCGGATGTTCGTGACCGACATCGACCGCTGGGAGGAGTACGGACGCGCGCACGCGGAGATCTTCGGCGCGCATCCCCCGACCACGACGATGGTCGAGGTCCGACGGCTGATCCATCCGGACATGCTCATCGAGATCGAAGCGGACGCCGTGGCTCCCCGGGGGTCGTGACGCCACGTCGGCGGGGCGATAGGATCGGAGGGTCGCAGCTCCCCCGCCCGTCACAACCCGGACGGGGGTGGCGGCGTCCAACGACAGCGAAGGTCACGCGTTCACGACTTCGGAGGGGAGGTGGGGTGTGGTGAAGCTCGGGAGGCTCCTCGGCAGCGGTGTGATCATCCTGGCCACGGCCGGCTTCGGGCCCGCCGCGGCCCCGACCCCCGACGCCCCTCGCGCCGTGCGCATCGCGCTCCAGGCCGGGCACTGGCGGGCCGACGAGGCGCCCCGCGAGCTGCGAGGCCTCCGCGGAAACGGGACGAGCTGGGAAGGCCGTCACGAGTGGGAGTTCAACCTCGAGATCGCCGAGCGCGCCGCCGAGCTTCTGCGCACGCAGGGGTACGACGTCGACGTGCTGCCGGCGGTCGTGCCCCCGCGCTACGAGGCCGACCTCTTCATCGCCATCCACGCGGACGGCAGCGCGGACGCCAACGCGCGCGGCTACCGGGTCGCGTCGTCGCGCCGCGACCGGACCGGCAGGGCCGACGACGCGGCGGACGTGCTCTCGCGTGCGTACGGAGAGGCGACGGGCCTGTCCCGCCTCCCCACGACGACGCGCCGGATGCGGAACTACTACGCGTTCAACTACCGCCGCTACCGGCACTCGCTCCACCCGCGCACCCCGGGCATCATCATCGAGACCGGCTTCCTCACGAACGCGCGGGACCGCGAAGTCATCGTCGACGATCCGGACCGTGCGGCGCTCGGGATCGCCGCCGCGGTGATGGCCTTCCCCGAGACGGCGCCGCCGGACCGGTAGGGCCCCGCGGGGCGGCAGCGAGCCTCCGGGCGGCCACGAGCCTCCGCTCAGGCCAGGCCCAGGCCTCGACGCGCGCGTCGGTCGCGCGTGGCGGGCGCCCTGGCTTCGCGCACCTGCTCGCAGAGCATGCGGCGCCGCGCCGCGGTGAGCGCCTGCCAGGCGCCGCGCGCCCGAGGATCGCGCTCCAGCAGCTCGAGCACCTCTGCCGGCGGCTCGTCGGAGGCGCGCTCGAGCTGAACCCGCACGACGTCCCCGGTATCCACGCCGGCGGTGGCGCACTGCTTCTCGGTGAGGTCGAAGAACCACACCTTCCGGCCCCCGCCCCACCGCTTGAGGCTGCGGCGGCCTATCGGCGAGTCGCCGAGGGTGACGTCGACCGGGGTCGTGCCCTCGAGTCCCCACGGCTCGACCACCTCGGCCGGGACGACCACGTACCGGGGCAGCGTCTCCGCCTTCCGCTCGACGGCGGCCTCGAAGCGGAGCGGGTCGGCGCGGCCCCCGGCTACTCCCATTCGATCGTGGCGGGCGGCTTCGAGCTCACGTCGTAGGTGACGCGGTTCACGCCCTTCACCTCGTTGATGATGCGCGTCGAGATCCGGCCCAGGACGTCGTGCGGGAAGGGGAACCAGTCCGCCGTCATCCCGTCGCGCGACGTCACGGCGCGAAGCGCCAGCACGTTCTCGTACGTCCGGGCATCGCCCATGACGCCCACCGACTGCACCGGGAGCAGGACCGCGAACGCCTGCCAGATGGAGTCGTAGAGCCCGGCGGCGCGGATCTCCTCCAGGTAGATCGCGTCGGCCTCCTTCAGGACGGCCAGACGGTCCCGGGTGATCTCACCGAGCACGCGGATCGCCAGGCCCGGACCCGGGAAGGGATGGCGGCCGACGAAGTGGTGCGGCAGCCCCAGCTCGCGCCCGACCGCGCGCACCTCGTCCTTGAACAGCTCCCTCAGCGGCTCGACGAGCTCGAACGGAACGTCTTCGGGCAGGCCGCCCACGTTGTGGTGCGACTTGATCGTCACCGACGGGCCACCCGCCGAGACCGACTCGATCACGTCCGGATAGAGGGTGCCCTGCACGAGGAAGGTCGCGCCCGTGCCCTCGCGCGACGCCGTGGCGTCGAAGACCTCGATGAAGCGCTTCCCGATCGCCTTGCGCTTCGCCTCGGGATCGACGACGCCCTCGAGATCCGAGAGGAAGAGGTCGGAGGCGTCTTCGACCACCAGCTTCATGTCGTAGTGGGACCGGAACATCGTCTCGACCTGCTGGCGCTCGTCCTTCCGCAGCAGGCCGTGGTCCACGAAGATGCAGGTGAGGCGGTCCCCGATGGCCCGGTGCACGAGCAGCGCGGCCACGGAGGAGTCGACACCCCCCGAGAGCCCGCAGATCGCGGTGCCCTCCCCGATCTGGGCGCGGATCTTCTCGACGGTGTCCTCCACGAACGCACCCGGGGTCCACGTGGGCCGGCAGCCCGCCACCTCGAAGAGGAAGTTCGAGATGATGTCGTCCCCGCGCGTCGTGTGAGCCACCTCCGGGTGGAACTGGACACCCCAGATGGCCCGGTCGTCCGCACGGAAGGCGGCGGTCGGCAGCGTCTTCGTCGACGCGACCCGCGCGTACCCTTCGGGCGGGTCGTCGACATGATCGCCGTGCGAGCACCAGACGGTCGTCTCGGCACCGGCGTCGAAGCCGGCGAAGAGCCCGCCCGCCTCCTCCACCGTGAGCTCGGCCCGTCCGTACTCCCGGTGGCCGTGCTGGACGGTGGCCCCCTCCATCTGCGCGATGAGCTGCATCCCGTAGCAGATGCCGAGGAGCGGAATGCCCTCCTCGAGGAGCGCCGGGTCGGTCTTCGGCACGTCGTCGTCGTAGACCGAGTTCGGGCCGCCCGACAGGATCACCGCCGCGGGCTTCCACTCGCGGATCCACTCCAGGGATCGTGTGGGAGGGTGGATCTCGCAGTAGACGTTCTCCTCGCGGATGCGTCGCGCGATGAGCTGCGTGAACTGCGAGCCGAAGTCGAGGATCAGGACGCGATCGTGCTCGTGGCTCATTCTTCCCCGCGGATCAGGTCTTCGTACGTCTCGCGCCGGCGGGCGAGGTGGATCTCCGAGCCGTCCACCAGCACCTCGGCCGGGCGGAGACGGCCGTTGTAGTTCGAAGCCATCGCGAAGCCGTACGCCCCGGCCGTGCGCACCGCGAGCAGATCTCCCTGCCCCGGGAGCGGCAGCTCGCGGTCGAGCGCGAGGAAGTCGCCGGTCTCGCAGATGGGGCCGACGACGTCCACGGCCTCCGGTGCGCGCCCGGGGATCTCCACGACCGGCTCGATGGCGTGGTAGCCTCCGTAGTGGCTGGGTCGGATCAGCTCGCTCATGCCGCCGTCGACGATCACGAACGTCTTCCCCTCGTTGCGTTTCACGTACTGCACCCGCGTGAGCATCACTCCCGCGTCTCCGACCAGGGAGCGTCCGGGCTCCAGGAGCAGGCGGAGCCCGGCGTCGCGCACCCGGGGCACGATCTGGTCGGCCAGCGCACCGACGTCGAGCGCCGGCTGGTCGTCGTAGCTGATTCCGAAGCCGCCCCCGATGTCGAGGTACGAGAGCTCGACGCCGTCGCGGCGCAGCTCCGCGACGAGCTCGAGCACCCGGTCCAGCGCGCGAACGTACGGGTCGGGATCGACGATCTGGGAGCCGATGTGCACGTCGATCCCGAGCGGCTCGAGGTGCTCCCGCTCCGCGGCCCATGCGTACAGCCCGGGCGTCTCGTTCCACGGCACCCCGAACTTCGTGGCCGCGTGGCCGGTGGCCGTGTAGTGGTGCGGCGTGGTGGCCAGGACGTCCGGGTTGACCCGCACGCCGAAGCGGGCGGTCACGCCGAGCGCGCGCGCCACCTCGTCGATCCGCTCGAGCTCCGCCCGGCTCTCGACGTTGAAGGCGAGGATCCCGTGCTCCAGCGCCGACTCGATCTCGCGACGGCTCTTGCCCACGCCCGCGAAGACGATCCTGTCGGCGGGGATCCCCGCGCGCACCGCCCGGAAGAGCTCCCCCCCGCTCGTGATGTCGGCCCCGCAGCCGAGCGCGTGCAGCGCCCGCAGGATCGACAGGTTCCCGTTGGCCTTCACCGAGTAGGCGATCAGGTGGTCCACCCCCGCGAACGCCTCGCCGAAGAGGCGGACCCGCTCACGGATCCACGCCAGATCGTACACGTACAGCGGCGTGCCGAAGCGCTCCGCGAGCTCCTCGGCGGGGACGTCGCCACAGAGGATGCGGCCGTCCACGCGCGGGAAGGAGCGCGTCAGTACGCCCTCGCCCACACGACCTCCGCGACCGAGTCGCCGCTGCCGCTCACGCACCGGGTCGGCGCCTCCGGCGAGCGGAACTCCTCGCCGGGGAGGCACCGGATCGTGGCCTTCGTCCGCTCCTTGACCGCCTCTTCGACGGCTTCCTCGCCGTTCCAGCCCGTGTAGACGAAGCCGGCCCCGGAGTCGAGCGCCTCGGAGAGCTCGTCGACGGACGTCACGCCCCGGACGGTGTTGGCTTCCCGGCGCGCCACCGCGGCCTCGAGCAGCTCGCTCTGGAACGCCTCGAGACGCTCCGGCAGCGTCCCGATCGCCTCGTCCTCGGGCAGGAAGGCCTTTCGCTTCTCCCCTTCGGGCGCGAGCCGACGCGCGAGGGCGAGCTGACCTTTTTCGATGTCCTTCGGACCGATCTCCACCCGGAACGGGACGCCCTTGCGCTCCCATTCGTAGTACTTGGCGCCGGGGTTCAGGTTGTCCCGTGCGTCGACCTTCACGCGCACGCCGAGGTCCTTCAGGCGCGCGGCGACCTGGTCGGTCTTCTCGAGGACCGCCGCGTCGTCGCCCTTGAGGATCGGGACGATCACCGCCTGGACCGGCGCGAGGCGCGGCGGGACCACGACGCCCTGGTCGTCGCCGTGCGTCATGACCATGCCGCCGACGAGCCGGGTCGACACGCCCCACGAGGTGTTCCAGGCGTACTCCTCCTGGCCCTCCTCGGACTGGAACTTGAGGTCGAACTGCCTGGAGAAGTTCTGGCCGAGGAAGTGCGACGTGCCCGCCTGCAGCGCCTTGTTGTCCTTCATGAGCGCCTCGCAGCAGTAGCTGCGCACCGCCCCGGCGAACTTCTCCGACTCGGACTTGAGCCCGGTCAGCGGGGGCATGCCGATCCACTCCTCCATGAACTTCCGGTAGATGCCGAGGATCAGGAGCGTCTCCTCCTCGGCCTCCTCGGCGGTGGCGTGCGCCGTGTGACCCTCCTGCCAGAGGAATTCCGCGGTGCGCAGGAAGAGGCGCGTGCGCATTTCCCAGCGCACGACGTTGGCCCACTGGTTGAGCAGCACGGGCAGATCCCGGTAGCTCTGCACCCACTTGGCGTACATCGAGTAGATGATCGTCTCGGAGGTCGGCCGGATGACGTACGGCTCCTCCAACTCCTTGCCGCCCGCCTGGGTCACGACCGCCAGCTCCGGAGCGAAGCCCTCGACGTGCTCCTTCTCCTTCTCGATGAAGCTCATCGGGATCAGGAGCGGGAAGTACGCGTTCTCGTGTCCTGTCTCCTTGAACATCGCGTCGAGGGCGCGCTGCATGTTCTCCCAGATGCCGTAGCCCCACGGCCGGATGACCATGCTCCCGCGCACGGGGGAGTAGTCGGCCAGCTCGGCCCGCTGCACGACCTCGTTGTACCAGGTGGCGAAGTCCTCGCCCTGCGGGGTCAGCTTCCTGTCGTCAGCCATCGTCGGATTCCCGGTTCGCTCGTCGTCCGCTCACTCTCCGTCTCCCTCCTGCCTTCTCCGTGCCGCCCTGAGGCGGTCCACCCGCTCCTCGCGCCGGATCCGGGCGATCGCGATCAGCCCCGGAACGACGAAGAGGACGAGCGAAGCCACGATCCACACGGGCCGGAACGGCCATCCCGCGATCCCACCCAGGAACCACGCCACCAGCGCCCCGCAGCCGAGCGCCAGCACCGCGCCGCCGGCGATGAGGACGCCCTCGAAGACGTCGAGGCGCCGGATGGCGCGCTGCGCGACCTCCTGGGCGGCCTTCGCGGCCTCCCGGTCGGCGCGGCCGGCCGGCGTCACAGGAGCTCCGCAAGCGGCACGTCGCGCTCCTCACCCGAGGCCATGTCCCGGAGGACGAGCGCGCCCCGCTCGACCTCGTCCGGCCCGACCACGAGCACCGAGCGAGCGCCGTCCCGGGCGGCGGTCTTCATCTGCTTGCCGACGCTCTGGTCCCGCAGCGCGTACGCCACGGAGTGGCCCCGGTCACGGAGCGCGTGCGCGACCTCGAGGCCGACCGGGCGCTCGCCTTCGGAGACCATCACCACGAAATAGTCGAGCGCGGGCTCGAAGGCGGGCACGAGGCCGCGGGACGCGAGCAGCTCCCCCAGCACCACGTCGCCCATGCCGAAGCCCACCGCCGGGAGCGGCTCGCCCCCGACGAGCTCGAGGAGCCGGTCGTAGCGTCCGCCCCCGCAGATCGCGCGGAGCTCCCCCTGTCGGTCGAAGAGCTCGAAGACGATCCCCGTGTAATACGCCAGACCCCGCACGATACGCAGGTCGAGCGTCACGAAGTCGCCGAGGCCCATGGCGTCGAGCAGATCGAGGTAGCGCCGGAGCCGCTCGAGCTCCGCACCCACGGCGGCGTCGTCGCCGAACGCCTCGTGGAGCGCCGCGATCTCGGTCGTGGCGAGGAGGCTCCGCACGGAGGCGATCCCCTCGTCGTCCAGCCCCGCCTCGCTCCGGAAGAGCTCGTCGGCCTTCTCGTCGGGGAGTCGCTCGATCTTGTCGATCACGGAGAACGCCGCCGGGATCCGCGCCGCGTCGACGCCCGCGCCGCTCAGGAGCGCCGTGAGCAGCCGGCGGTCGGAGACCCGGGCCGCGAAGTCCGCGGCCCCGAGCCCGAGCTCCCGCAGACCGTCGATCGCGACGGCCAGCACCTCGGCGTCCGCGGAGACGTCCTCCTCGCCCACGATGTCGACGTTCCACTGGAAGTGCTCGCGCAGCCGCCCCCGCTGCTGCCGCTCGTAGCGGAAGAGCTGGGGCATGGAGAACCAGCGGATCGGCTTGCTCATCCCGCGGCTGCGCTCGCCGAGAATCCTGGCCAGCGACGGCGTCATCTCCGGGCGGAGCGCCACCGGCCGATCGCCCTTGTCGACGAAGTTGTACAGCTGCCCGACGATCTCCTCCCCGCTCTTCTCGACGTACAGGTCGAGCGATTCCAGCGGCGGGCCGTCGTACTCCTGAAAGCCGTAGCGCCGGGCCACCCGGCGCCACGACTCCTGGATGTGCGAGCGGAGCGCGAAGTCCTCCGGCGGGAAGTCCCGGAAGCCCGGAAGCCGCGCGAAATCGGGCTTGGTCATGAGGCGCGGAATCTACCTCAGCGACCGTAAGGGTCCACCCCCAGAAGGCTCATCGTCGAGCCCACCGTGTGCACCGATCCCGTCACCACGACGGTCCCGCCTTCGGCGCGTTCCTTCGCCTTCGAGACCGCGTCGACGAAGTCCGGGACGACCCGCACCACCGTGAGCGCCTCGACTTCGTCCGCCACCGCCGCCGGGTCCCATCGGCGCTCGGCGGGCACGGTCGGGGGCTGGGTGAGGATGGCGGCGTCCATACGGGAGAAGAGCGCCGGCAACATCGACCGCCAGTCCTTGTCCCCCTGCACGCCGACGAGCGCCACGAGCGGACGCGCCAGCTCCAGCCGGTCGATCGTGTCCACGAGCGAGTGGATCCCCGCCACGTTGTGGGCCACGTCGAAGAGCCAGGTATGTCCGTCCCGGGTCAGCACCTCGTCTCGGCCCGGGTGCACGACGTCCGCGATGCCCCGCACGACGGCCTCGGCGTCCGGGCGCAGGTCGTCGGCGAGCCGCTCCACGACGGCCACCGAGAGCGCGGCGTTGATCGACTGGTGCCGTCCGACGAGGGGCGTGCGCAGGTCGAGCTCACCCCATGCCTCCGTCCGCACCCGCAGCGACGTGTGGTCCCGGGTCACCTCGACCTCGCCGGCGGCCTCTTCCGGCACGACCGTGATCGGCGCGCCGACGTCGGCCGCCAGCCGCCGGAAGAGCGCCACGATCTCCTCGGAGGTCTCGGCGGTCACGAAGGGAACGCCCGGCTTCATGATCCCGGCCTTCTCCCGCGCGATCAGCGGCAGGGTATCGCCGAGATACTCCGCGTGGTCCATCGCCACGTTGGTGACCGCCGTGACCCGCGGGTCGACCACGTTGGTGGCGTCCAGTCGCCCGCCGAGGCCGACCTCCATGACCCCCACCCCGACCCCTTCACGGGCGAAGGCGTGCATGGCCAGGAGCGTCGTGGCCTCGAAGAAGGGCATGCCGAGTCCTTCCACGGTGTCGCGGATCTCGTCCGCGTAGCGCAGCACCGCCTCCTCCGCGATCGGCCGGCCGTCGATCAGGATCCGCTCGCAGAAGGAGCGCAGGTGGGGGGAGGTGTAGCAGCCGACCCGGCGGCCGTGCGCCCGCAGGATCGACCCGACCGTGGCCGTCACGGATCCCTTTCCGTTCGTGCCGCCCACGTGGATCGTCGGGTAGGCGACGTGCGGGTCGCCCAGCTCCGAGACCGCCCGGCGCATCCGGTCGAGTCCGAAGTGGACGCCGGTGGCGAGCCGCGGGAAGAGTCGGTCGAGCAGCGGGTCCCCGAAGACCGGATCGAGCCGTTCGGGGAGCGCGCCGGGGGTGGGGCTCAGTCGGGCCAACCGGCGTACTGGTGACGCAGGATCGTCGCGATCGTCTCCTTGAGCTCCCTCCGGTCGACGACGCGATCCACCATCCCGTGCTCCTGGAGGAACTCGGAACGCTGGAAGCCCTTGGGGAGCTCCTGCTTGATCGTCTCCTCGATCACGCGGGGCCCGGCGAAGCCGATGAGGGCTCCGGGCTCGGCCAGATTCACGTCACCGAGCATGGCGTACGAAGCCGTCACGCCGCCCGTGGTGGGGTGCGTGAGGATCGACACGAAGGGGATGCCCGCCTCGTGCAGCCGCGCCAGAACGGTCGACGTCTTGGCCATCTGCATGAGGGAGTAGATCCCCTCCTGCATTCGGGCCCCGCCGGAGGCGCTCACCACGAGCAGCGGGATCTTCCGCTCGAGCGCCACCTTGCCCGCGCGCGCGATCTTCTCGCCCACGACCGAGCCCATCGAGCCGCCGATATAGTCGAAGTCCATCACCGCGAGGGCGACGTCGATGCCGTCGAGCGTGCCCGTGCCGGAAAGGAGGGCCTCGGTCTTCCCCTTCGCCTCCGCGGCCGCGATGCGGGTCGGATACGGCTTCAGGTCGGTGAACTTGAGCGGGTCGGCCGCCCGCAGATCTCCGTCGAGCTCGGTAAAGGAGCCCGTGTCGAGGAGGATGCTGACGTAGGCGTGGGCGCCCACCCGGAGGTGGTAGCCGCAGTTGGGGCAGACGTTGAGATTCTTCGCCAGTCGCTCGCGGTACAGGATCTCCCCGCACCCCTTGCACTTGTCGAAGACGTCCGTGGGGACGTCGCGTCTGTCTTCCGCCTTGAGCGGCTTCTTGTCCTTGCGGAACCAGGCCATGGAGCTCCCGTCGGCCGCAGACGTTCAGGGGCGCTCGTGCGCCACCCGTACCGCGATCGCTACGGCTACCCAGGACATGAGGAGGAAGGTGCCGCCATAGCTGACGAACGGCAGCGGGATTCCCGTGATCGGTACCAGGCCGATGGTCATGCCCACGTTCACGAAGATGTGGACCAGCCAGGCGCCGAAGATACCGAGCAGCACCAGACCGGCAAAGGCCTGGTCTTCGGAGAGGTGCGAGGCGAGCCGGACCAGACGGGTCAGCACGAAGGTGAACGCCAGCACGACCAGGAAGGCCCCGATGAAGCCGAGCTCCTCCCCCACCACCGCGAAGATGAAGTCCGTGTGCTGCTCCGGCAGGAAGTCGAGCCGCTTCTGCGGCCCGGCCGTGAAGCCCTGCCCGTCGAAGCCTCCGCTCCCGATCGCCACCCGGGACTGGATCACCTGATAGCCGGCGCCGCGCGGATCGACCTCCGGATCCAGATAGACCAGAATCCGGTTCTGCTGGTATTCGGCCAAGGAGTTCCACAGCGGCCCGGAGATGGTGGCCGTGGCGAAGTTGACGAGGACGACCGCCACCGACTCGAAGAGCGAAAGCCGGAAGCGCAGCAGGATGAGGCAGCCGATGACGACCAGGATGTACACGGACCAGATCCGCGTGTCGTACGCGAGGAACAGACCGACCACCGGGCTCGCGACGAGCAGGAGGAGCCAGACCGGCGTCGCCGCCCAGTAGAGCATCGCGAAGCCGATGCCGACGAAGGCCATCGCGGTCCCCAGGTCCGGCTGCCTCATGCCCAGCATGAGGGGCACCGCCACCACGAGCCCCGGCGCGATCAGCTCGCGCAGCGAGTTCAGCCCCGATTCGCGGCTCGCGAGGAGCTGCGCCAGCGCCAGGATCGTCGCCAGCTTGGCCACTTCCGCGGGCTGGAAGGAGAAGGGGCCGAGCGCGAGCCACGACTTGACGCCCGCCGCCGTCCCGCGGCCCTCGCCGACGACGAGGGTGGCCGCGAGCAGGATCAGGCTGAGCACGTACGACGGAACCGCCGCCCACTCGATCCAGCGCAGCGGGATCCTGGAAACCAGGGAAAAGGCGATCATGGCCAGGACGAACCAGCGCGCCTGCCGGATCCAGGCGCCCTCCGTGACCGGGTTGGGCACGTAGACCTGGCCGGCCGAGTAGATGATGGCGATGCCGAAGAGGCTCAGCGCGAGGATGCCCAGGACGAGCTGGGGGTCGAGCGACCAGCGGTCGAGCAGCCGGATCACCCTCCGCCTCCGGGGCGATTGCCCACCTGGTTCGGCGCGGCGTCACGCGCTTCCTGCGCCTCCTGGACGAGCGCCCGGTACCCCGCGGGGAAGCGCTCCCGGTACCACCGCGGGATCGGGCCCGTCATGATGTGCTCGCGGAAGGTCTGGATCGTGTCGACCGGGATGTCGTACTTCCGCCGGAGGTAGAAGTCCGCCGTCTTGGCCACGATCGGAGCCGCCACCTGACCGCCGCTGCGGCCGTACTCGACGAGCGCGACGACGACGATCTCGGGCGCCTCGCCCGGCGGGCCCGCCATGCCGGCGAACCAGGCGTGATCCTCGGCGAGGCCGCGGACGGAGAGCGGGTTCTGACCCGTGCCGGTCTTGCCGATCACGTCCCAGTGCTCGAGCGCGGTCCCGAAGTGCGCCGTACCGCCCGGCGCCGTCACCATCTTGAGGCCTTCCTGCAGCGAGGCGATGTGGTCCGGCTGGAGCTGGAGCTCCCATCCCTCCCCCGTCTCGCCTCCCCGCGCGATCGTCGGGGCGGGCGCGGAGCCGTCCCGGGCCAGCGCCACGTAGAACTGCGCCATCTTGAGGGGCGTCTGCGAGTTCGGGCCCTGGCCGATCGCCAGGTTGAGCGCCTCGCCCTCGGTCGGGCCGTACCGGTACAGCTCCGGCCACCGCTCCCGGTACCAGCCGAGTCGATCCGGGAACTCCCCGCGGCTCTCCTGGGGAAGATCGACGCCGCACTGACGGCTGAAGCCGATGTCGGTGGCCCGGGTGAGCAGGTTCTCCAGCCCGATCCTGAGGCCGAGCTGGTAGAAGTAGACGTCGCACGAATTGCCGATCGCTTCGGCAAGGTTGTTGTAGCCGTGCCCGGCCGGGTCCCAGCAGCGCCAGAAGCGGTTGCCGAAGAACATCGAGCCCGTGCACGGCTCCGGCATGACCTCGTCGGGGGTGACGACACCGAGATCGAGCGCGATGCCCGCGGCGGCCAGCTTCCACGTGGACGCCGGCGCGTAGAGGCCGAGGACGGCCCGGTCGTAGAGCGGCTTGCGCTCGTCGACGTTCAGAGCCTGCCAGATGTCGTCGTCGATACCGCCGACGAAGAGGTTGGCGTCGTAGCCCGGCGCCGAGTACAGCGCCAGGACACCGCCGTCGGCCGGATCGAGCGCCACCACCGCTCCGGAGAGCGTGTCGGGGAAGATCCGGTGGATCCAGCGCTGCAGCTCGAGATCGAGATTCAGGTGCAGGTCCCGTCCCGGGACGGGAGCCCGCGCCTCGGCGCCCCGGAAGTCCCCGACGATGCGGCCGCGCGCGTCGAACTCCACGTGCCGGATGCCGGGGCGCCCCTGCAGCACCGACTCGTACTGCCGCTCGATCCCGATCTTGCCGACGATCATCCCGGCCTCGTACAGCGAGTCCGGGAACGACTCCGAGTCGAGCTCTCCCAGGGTGATCTCGCCGACGTAGCCGGTCACGTGGCCCGCCGACTCGTCGAGCGTGTACCGGCGCCGGGGGCGCATCTCCACGTAGATGCCCGGGAAGTCGAGCCGGCGCTCCTCGAGCGCGGCGATGCTCTCGAACTCCGCGTCGCTGTCGACGACGACCTCCCGGCCGTAGGCGCGGAGCGTCTGGAGCACCCGCTCGATGCGGACGTTCGAGAGGTCCATGAAACCGGCCATCCGCTCGAGCGTGGCCCGCGCGCTGTCCACCGACGCCGGCAGAATCGTCACCTGATAGCCCGGCACGTTGTCCGCCAGGATCAGGCCGTTGCGGTCGTAGATCGTGCCGCGCGGGGCCGGGACCATGAGCGTGCGCACCCGGTTCGACGACGCCCGCAGCCGGTTCTCCTCGCCGAGGAGGACCTGGATGCGGAAGAAGCCGACCAGGAGGATCCCCATGAGCGCGGCGGTGGCCACGTAGGCCCCGAGGGCCCGACGGCGGAGCGCGTGCGGATGGTGGACGTTCATGCGTCGGCGCCCACTCCCGTCAGCCCGACGACGACCACGCCGACGGCTGCCACGTACAGACTCGCGATCCCGCCATCCACCAGCACCTGTTCCACGAACGGCTGCCGGAGACCCGCTCCGGCCTCGACCCACCCGACCGCGACCCAGTGCGACAGGTCGCGGACCCACTTCCCGATCACAAGATAAGAAACCAGGAAGAGTCTCGAATCACCGACGAAGAAGTCGCGCGTGACCGCCCCGAGAGAAGCAACCACGGTCATCGCCACGGTGTTGGCGCCGAACGACAGGACGCTGAGCGCGTCTTCGACGAGCCCGAAGAAGAGACCGAGGCCCGCCGCCTTGCCCAGCGCGACCTCGCGGGCGGCGAGCAGCAGCCCGAGCGTGAGCAGGTCGGGCGCGCCCCGGCCGTACGAGAAGCCGACGTGGAGGAGGAGGTGCGAGGCCGCGAGGAGCGCGACGACGAAGCCGACGCGAACGGCCCGCTCCCTCGTCACCGGGCCGCACCTCCGCTGTCGACCACGGCCGCACGGTCGGCCACGGGGGCGGCGGCACCGCCGCGGGCGACGGCGCTGTCCGGCGCCGCGGTCGTGTCGGCGGCCCAGACGTGGCCGACGTCGTCGCCGGGACCGTCAATCTCTCCGCAGCGATGGGCGGCAT
>CALJLC010000008.1 GCA_937982605.1 uncultured Gemmatimonadales bacterium
CCTCGGCGCCGAGCGCTTCCTGCGCGACGGGGTCACGATCACGGACGAGGAGTTCCGGACCCTCGCCGAGGTCTACGACGCCGTTCTCCTCGGAGCGCTGGGCGACCCGCGCGTCCCGGGCAACGAGCACGCCAAGGACATTCTCCTGGGCCTGCGCTTCCGGCTCGACCTCTACGTGAACTTCCGGCCGTGCGTGCTCCCGGCGCCGGAGCTCTCGCCGCTCCGGGACGCGCCGCCGATCCGCCTCGAGGTCTTCCGGGAGAACACCGAAGGCGAGTACACCGGCATCGGCGGCGGATTCAAGAAGGGCACGCCCGACGAGCTCGCGCTCGAGGAGAACGTCGCCACGCGAAAAGGCGTCGAGCGGATCATCCGGGCGGCGCTCGAGCACGCCCGGGCCCGGGGCCGGGGACGGGTCACGCTGGTGGACAAGTCCAACGCCATGCGACACGTCGGCGGGCTCTGGCGTCGGGTCTGGGCCGAGGTCGGCGAGGAGTACGCCGAGATCGAGCGGGACGCCATGTACGTCGACGCCATGGCGATGGATCTGGTCCGGCGTCCGGGCCGCTACGAGGTGATCGTGGCGCCGAACCTCTTCGGCGACATCGTGAGCGACCTCGCCGCGGAGATCACCGGCGGCCTCGGGCTCGCGCCCTCGGCCAACCTGCATCCCGGGCGGCACGCGCTCTTCGAGCCGGTGCACGGCTCCGCCCCCGACATCGCCGGCACCGGCAAGGCGAATCCGATCGGGGCGATCCGCTGCGTGGGCCTGCTGCTGGAGCACCTCGGCCACGCGGAAGCGGCCGCCCGGATCGAGGCGGGCGTCGGCGCCGCGATCTCCGGCGGCCACACGACCCCCGACCTCGGCGGTGGCTTGAACACGGCCGGCGTCGGGGACTGGATGGTGGAGCATCTCACGGCGGCGGACGCCGCCCTCGACCGAACGAGCGGGTGAAGGTCCGATGAGCGAACGGCGCACGATCGGTGAGATCCTGGTCTCCCTCGGAAAGATCACCGAGGAGGACGTCGCGCGCGCACTCGAGCACCAGCGGGTCCACGGCGGCTACTTCGGCGAGGCGCTCGTCGCGTCGGGCGTGGTGAACGAGGACGAGCTCGAGTACGGGCTCGCTTCCCAGTTCGACCTCCCCTTCGTCTTCCCCGACCCCGACTCGGTCGATCCGGCGGCGGCCGCCCTCGTCTCCCCCGAGTGGGCGCTGGCCAACCTCACGCTCCCCATCCTCAGCACCGAAGACACCGTGCGCGTGGTGATCGACTCCCCGATGAAGACGTCGGTCCTCTCGGAGCTCGAGCGACGGACCGGCCTCGAAGTCGAGCCCGCGCTCGCGGCGCCGACGGCCATCCGGGAGCTCATCCGCCAGGTGTACGCACGGGCGTCCGCGGCGGACGAGGGGCTGCACGCGCCGATCGAGCTCGCCGAGCTGCTCGACGAGGTCATGGGCTCCGGGGCGGCGCGCTTCGGGATCTCGGTCCGGGGCGCCAAGGCACACGGCTGGTGGGACGACGAGGGCGTCATCCGGCGCCGCACTCTCGCCGGCGACTGGATGGCCGCGCTCGACCGCGTCCTCATCCCGGGGCCGTCGCAGAAGGCCACCGACCGCGACCGCGCGGCGTGGGACGCCGAGCTGCACCGCTCGGGTCCGCCGGTTCCCGTCGAGGTGCGCTACCTCTCGGACGAGTCGGGCCTCGAGTTCCTCTTCCGGCCGCGCGCGGTCGTGGGCGGGCTCGAGGAGCGCTTTCCCGTCCCGCCCGACGGGATCGTCTCCGAGATCGGGCTGCTCGCGCGGGCGGGAAGCGCGCGCTTCGTCGTGCAGACCGACCCGGAGGAGCTCGGCCACGCCATGCTGCCGCATCTGCCGGCGATCGTGCTCGACCCCTCCTGGCGCAGCATCTACATCGCCATCGAGAGCCGGGCCGCGGAAGGCGAGGCGTTCAGCCTGCGCATGCCGGCCGACCCCGAGACGTGGGCCGAGGAGATCGAGGCGCTGCGGGCGTTCCACTTCGACGTCGTCACCGCCGACCTCGGCGGTAGCGATCGACGCTGGACCTCGAGCGCGCTCGACGTCGGGGCGGTGGCGTTCCTGCTCTGGCCCGACGGAGCGGACCTCGAGCCCGCGCGGGCCGCCGGAGTGCGGTGGAGGCTTCGAATCCAGCAACGCGCGGACGGGGAGACCGAATGGTCCCTCGATCCGCTGAACGGATAGGACAACAAGGGAGAGCCCGGATGGCGCAGATCGATCAGTTCCTCAAGGTCCTCGTGGAGCAGGGTGGCTCGGACCTGCACCTCACCGTGGGCTCCGCCCCGGTGATGCGCGTCCATGGACACCTGCAGAGGATCAAGTTCCGCGAGCTCACGAACGCGGACATGGAGAAGCTGGTCTACGAGATCATGGACGAGGAGTGGCGCATCGCCTTCATCGATCGGCAGGACTACGACTTCGCCTACGAGATCGAGGGGCTGGCGCGCTTCCGCGCGAACGTCTTCTGGCAGCGCAAGGGCATGGGCTGCGTGCTGCGCACGATCCCGTCGACGATCCTCACCGCCAAGCAGCTCAACCTCCCTCAGGCGGTGGAGCGGCTGTGCATGCTCACCAAGGGGCTGGTGCTCGTCACCGGCCCGACCGGCTCGGGCAAGAGCACCACGCTCGCGGCCATGGTCGACCTGATCAACGAGCAGCGCTCCGACCACATCCTCACGATCGAGGATCCGATCGAGTTCGTGCACCAGAACAAGAAGTCGCTCGTGAACCAGCGGGAGATCCGCACGAACACGAAGAGCTTCGCCAACGCCCTGCGCGCCGCGCTGCGCGAGGACCCCGACGTGATCATGGTCGGCGAGATGCGCGACCGGGAGACGATCGAGCTCGGCATCACCGCGGCCGAGACCGGCCATCTCGTCTTCGGGACGCTGCACACGAACTCCGCGCCCAAGACCGTCGACCGGATCATCGACGTCTTCCCGGCCGACGAGCAGGAGCAGGTCCGCTCGATGCTGGCCGAGTCCCTCAAGGGCGTGATCGCCCAGGTGTTGCTGCGCCACAAGGACGGGAAGAGCCGGATGGCCGCCATGGAGGTCATGGTCGGGACGTCGGCCATCGGGAACCTCATCCGCGAGGGGAAGATCCATCAGATCCCGTCGATCATCCAGACGGGGAAGAAGGACGGGATGCAGCTCCTCGACCAGCACATCCTCGAGTTCCTGATGGCGGGCAAGATCACGCCCCAGGAGGCCTACATGAAGTCGAACAACAAGCAGGCCTTCACGCAGTATCTCGAGAAGCCGCCGGAGACCGAGTTCCAGTGATCCCGGTCCGCGCCTCCGATCTCGACGCCCTCGTCGCCGAGGCGGAACGGCAGGTCGCGGAGGTGCGGGAGGTCTTCGCGGAGCTCTCTCCGGAGGCCGCCACCTGGAGGCCGGACGAGACCCGCTGGTCGGTGACCGGCCACGTGACGCACGTGGTGATCATCAACCGGGCGTATCTCGGAGCCATCGAGGCGGCGATCGATCGGGCCGAGGAGAAGGGCCCGCGCGGCGACGGGCCGTACCGCCACCCGGCGATCGCGAAGTGGTTCGTGCGCAACATGGAGCCGCCGCCGAAGCAGCGCATGAAGACGATGCGCTCGATGGTGCCCGATCCGGGCGCAGACCCCGAGCGGGCGGAGGCCGACTTCGCGGCGGTACAGGAGCGGATGGGCTCGCTCCTGGAGCGGGCGCGCGGCCTCGACCTGGGCCGGGTGCGCTTCGGCTCGCCCTTCTTCAGGCTTCTGCGCTTCTCTCTGGGCGCCGGTTTCGAGATGTTGCTTGCGCACAACCGGCGCCACCTCTGGCTGGCTCGCGAGGTGATGGGCTCGCCGGGCTTCCCCGGCGGGGCCGGCAACGGCTGAGCGACCGGCGTCCGAGCCGGTGGCGTCTCGACCCGGCGGGAAGCGTGAACCGGGCCTGCCCCGAGGGGTAGCCGCACGCCGGCAGCGCGTACTCGATCTTCAGGACTGGACAGGCTTCATGGCAACGCAGGGACATCCGCGCGACGTCGTCGTGCTCTCCGGCAAGCGGACCGGCTTCGGGACCTTCGGCGGCTCGCTCAAGGACTTCACGGCGACCGATCTGGGCGTCTTCGCGTCGAAGGCGGCGATCGAGGCGGCAGGCATCGGGGCCGACGCGGTCGACCACACCTTCTACGGAAACGCGCTGCAGACGTCCTCGGACGCCATCTACCTGGCACGGCACGTCGCGCTGCGGAGCGGGGTGCCGCAGGAGAAGCCGGCGCTGACGGTGAACCGTCTGTGCGGCTCGGGCTTCGAGGCGATCGTCCAGGGCGCCAAGGAGATCGTCCTCGGCGAGGCGGACGTCTGCCTCACCGGCGGCACCGAGTCGATGAGCCAGGCACCACACGTCGTGCGCGGCGCGCGCTGGGGCAAGGAGCTCCGGCTGGGGCCGGCCGGCGGGCAGTTCCAGGACCTGCTCTGGGAGTCGCTCCTCGACACCAACTGCGACCTCACGATGGCGCAGACCGCCGAGGAGCTCGCCGACCGGTACGAGGTGACGCGCGAGGAGGCCGACCAGGTCGCGCTCGCGTCCCAGCAGCGCGCCAAGGCCGCGTGGGACGCCGGGCACTTCGACGCCGAGATCGCCGAGGTGGTCATCAAGACCCGCAAGGGCGAGACGACGTACGCCGCCGACGAGCACATGCGCCCCGAGACGACGATGGAGGCGCTCGGCGGCCTGCGTCCGTACTTCCGCAAGGACGGGCTCGTCACCGCCGGCAACGCCAGCGGCATCGGCGACGGGGCGGCGAGCGCGGTGATCGCGAGCGCCGAGTGGGCCGAGGCGAACGGCGTGAAGCCGCTCGCGCGCATCGTCTCGTGGGGCTTCGTCGGCGTGGAGCCGAAGGTCATGGGCATCGGCCCGGCGCCCGCCGCCCGGCTCGCGCTCGAGAAGGCCGGCCTGTCGATCGAGGACATGGACCTGGTCGAGGTCAACGAGGCGTTCGCTCCGCAGTACAAGTCGGTCGAGAAGGAGCTGGGGCTCGACCCCGAGAAGACGAACGTGAACGGGGGCGCCATCGCGATCACCCATCCACTGGCCGCCTCCGGGGCGCGCATCACGATCCACCTGGTGCACGAGCTGCGGCGCCGCGGCGCGCGGTACGGGCTCGGGTCGGCGTGCATCGGCGGAGGCCAGGGCGGGGCGGTGATCGTCGAGGCGCTCTGAGCCACCCGCCACGGGGGCCGCATGGGAGAGCCGGGCCGGAACCTGACTCGCCGCGAGTTCGACGCCGTCATCCGGCGTGCGGCGGAGCTCGCGGGGTCGGATCCCGAGACCGGTGAGGGCTCGCTCAGCGAGACCGAGCTCTATCGTATCGCCGGCGAGGTCGGGCTCCCGAGCGGTCACGTCCGCCGTGCCCTCGCCGAGGTGCGCGCGGGTGAGGTCGGCGGCAACGCCATCGACCGCTTCTTCGGACCGGCGCTCGTGCAGGCGTCGCGTGTCGTTCCCGGAGATCCGGAGCGGATCGGAGGCGAGCTCGACGAGTTCCTCGTGGCCACGCAGCTCCTGCAGCCGGTGCGCCGCACGGAACGGCTCCTGCAGTACCGACCCGCCGTGGACTGGACGTCGCAGCTTGCCCGCGCGGCGAGCTTCAGCTCGCGCAAGTACTACATCGCGTCGGCCAAGTCGGTCGAGGTCCGCCTCGAGCGGGTCGACGAGGAGAACACCTTCGTCGAGTTTCTGGTCGACCCGGGTACCCGCAACGAGCAGCTCGCGGGGGCGGTGTTCGGGGGCGGGGCTTCGGGCGCGGCCAGCGGGATCGCCATCGGCGCGGTCATCGCGGCCAACGGGCCCCTCCTGCTCGGCATCGGGGCCGGGGTGGCGATCGGGGCGGGGATGTGGACCGGTGTCGCGACGCTCATCGCGCGGCAGCACCGGGCGAAGATCCTGGACGTCCGCGACGAGGTCGAGGGCGTCCTCGACTCGCTCGAGCGGGGCGCGTCCCTGGAGCCGCCGCCGCCCTCGTGGAGGCGCTGGGTCAAGCGGCACTTCCACGGCGTCGCCCGCGACCTGAGGGGCCGCGACGAAGAGTGAAGCGCCGGAGCGCCACGCTCCGGCACGACCGGCATTCGACAAGACGAACGATCCAAGAACGAACGGAGGCAGTGTGGACATCAGCAAGGTTGGCGTGGTCGGTGCGGGGCTCATGGGCAGCGGGATCGCGGAGATCGCGGCCAAGGCCGGCTTCGACGTGATCGTGCGCGAGGTGAGCGACGACTTCGTCGAGGCGGGCCGCAAGCGCATCCAGAAGTCGATGGACCGCGCGGTCGAGAAGGAGAAGCTCACGGCCGAGGATCGCGACGCCGCGATGTCCCGGCTGTCCTTCACGACGAAGGTCGCCGACCTGGCGGAGTGCGACCTGGTGATCGAGGCGATCGTCGAGGAGCTCGAGGCGAAGAACGCGCTCTTCGGAGAGCTCGACGGGCTGTGCGGCGAGCGCACGATCTTCGCGTCCAACACGAGCTCGCTGACGATCACGGACATGGCGGCTGCCACCTCGCGTCCGGACCGCGTCGTGGGGCTGCACTTCTTCAACCCGGTGCCGGTCATGAAGCTGGTCGAGGTCGTGCGCACGATCGCCACGAGCGACGAGACGTTCGACCGCGCCTTCGCCTTCTCGAAGGCCGTGGGCAAGATCCCGATCGCGGCCAAGGACAACTCGGGCTTCGTGGTGAACCTGCTCCTCGTGCCCTACATGCTCGACGCCATCCGGCAGCTCGAACGGGGCGTCGCCAGCATCGCCGACATCGACACGGGCATGGCGCTCGGGTGCGGATATCCCATGGGCCCCTTCCTGCTGTGCGACTTCGTCGGCATCGACACGCTCTACAAGATCAGCGAGATCATGTTCGAGGAGTACCGCGAGGAGCGATACGCGCCGCCTCCGCTCCTCAAGCGCATCGTGACGATGGGCCGCTACGGCAGGAAGACCGGGAAGGGCTTCTACGACTGGTCCGGGGACGAGCCCGTGCCGCTACCGATCTGAGCCCGCCCGAGGCCGGGGTTGTCGCCGCTTCGGGCCAGCCCCCATGTTGGAGGAAGCAGCTCTCTCCCCCGGGCAGTTCATGATCGCCGTACACGTCTCCGACCCGACACTCCGCCGGGCCGTCCTTCGGGCAGCGAGTCCCGAGGAGGACGTCTTCGACGGCATCCTCGCGCGGGATGCCGTGGAGTTCGGGTCGCCCCGACTCCTGCTCCTCGAGGAGGGCCTCCGGTGGCGCGGTCGACTCGACCGCACGCCGGTCCTGGAGATCCGTGGCGCGATGCTGCGCGAGTGGGACGCGGCCCGTCGCTCGCTCGAGCTACCGCCGACCCGCCTCGAGTTCGTCACCGATCGGCTGGCGGCGCTCATCGAGGGATCGGCCTCCCGCGGCTCGGGGGCCGACCGGACCCTCGCGGAGCTGTCGCGCGCGGCCGGCGCCCGGCTGCCCGAGCCGTTGCGCGGCTTCGGGCGGCGGGTGATGGAGTTCTCGCACCACTACCGCTCGCTCCACTCGCTGGCCGAGGCGTGCGGCACGAGTCGCGGGGCGCTCAAGGCCCGCTTCCGGCGACGGGACCTCGCCACGCCCTCGACCTGTCTGCGCTGGTTCCGGATCTTCGCGGTCGCCGACCTGCTCTCGGACCCGGACGTCACCGTAGCGGCGGCCGCCCGGCGCCTCGGCTTCACCTCCGACGGCAACCTCTGCCGGATGCTCGCCGCGGTGACCGGGATGACCCCCACGCGCATGCGGGACCCCGCGGGGTGGCGCGCCCTGCTCCTCGACTTCGCCGGACAGCACCTCGGCCCCGAGGAGCTCGAGGGGTGGGCCACGCTCGACGACCTCTTCCGGCGCCGCGCGGCCTGAGCAACGGCTCGGGCGTCCGCGCCGGAGCGACCCGACGCCACGAAGACCCGACGCCGTCCGCTCGGGATCGCGTCCAATAGAAAAACGGCCCTCCCCGTGGGGGAGAGCCGTCTTCGGACGACGCGGGCTTCGGCTACGGCCGCTTGCGACGCTGCCGCCGCCGCTCACGACGAATGGCCGCCTCGCGCTTCCGCTTGCGCTGCGCGCTCGGCTTCTCGTAGTAGCGGCGCTTCCTGAGCTCCGAATAGAGACCGGACCGCTGCACCTTCCGCTTGAAGCGGCGCAGCGCGCGATCGAGGCTCTCGTTGTCCTGAACGACGACTTCCAACGCGATCACATCCTTGGGAAAAACCGTAGTGTCGAGCTTGTAAAGCTATACGCGCGCCCGAGGTGCGACAACGGGGCCGCCGTCGCGGTACTGGGTCCCCCACTACCGCCGTCGCCGCCCGGGGCGCTCCCGCGGCGGCCCGGGGCCTCACGGCAGACGGCCTTCCCGGTGCAGGGCGTGGGTGTAGCGCCGGTACGCCTCCGGATCCTCCAGGAAGTCGCGCGCCCACGTCTCGAAGTCCGGCAGCGGCAGCAGCCCCTCGATGTGGTCGACGACCATGCGGGCGTACTGCACCCGGTCCCGCGCCCGGAAGTCGAGCCGCTGTCCCTCGAGGATGCGGTCGACGGCCTCCTCGAAGGCGTCGGTGTCCACGAGGCAGATGAGGTGCGAGACCTGGTCGATCCGGTACGACTCGTAGAGCGAGCGCAGCCGCTCGAGCTCGCCCGGGTCGGTGGGCAGCTCCCCCTCGGTCCACTCCCCCGCGATCGCCACCGCGTTCTCGGCCAGGAGCGTCCGGAAGCGCCCGCGCAGGTGCTCGGGCGGCGCGGTGCGGCCCGCCGTGTGGATCGCCGAGTCGAGGAGCCCGCGCAGGAGCGGCCGGCCGAGCCCGCGCGCCTTCTCGTGGATCTCCGCCTCGGACGCCTCCACGAAGATGTCCGTCGTGCGGACCTCGTCCTCGGGCACCTCGCTGTGGCTCGGCCGGAAGGAGAAGTAGCCGTGCCAGCGGTCCTCCCCCGTGGGGAACGTGACCAGGAAACAGGCCCACCGGTCGTCTCCGTCGTCCAGGAAGGCGACGGACCGTCGACGTTCGTCGTGGATCGGCACGCGGGGGGCGGCCTCCGGCCTGTGTCGGATGTGCAAGCAGGGAGCGGGGTTACGAGGAAGATGGGTGCCCCGGGAGGGCGTTTCAAGGCAGTCGGAGAGGCCCCCATTTTTTCCTTGCAGGCCCCGGAAAGCCGGGGTTATCCTGAGAATCCGACATAGCCCGACCCCGAGGGGGTCGGGGTCCTTCACGGATTCCGAGAGCGTCTGCGGTCCTTCGGGGGTCGCGACGCTCTCCGTCGCCCGGCCCCCGGCCCGGGCGGGGACGACCCGGAGAGGCACCTGCAGCTCAACACCCCCGCCGACGCCCGCCCGCCGTCTGCGAGCTACCGCTCACGGTCGCGGTCGTCCAGTACCGGGATCTCCACGAGATGGACACGCCCGGCGGCCGCATCGAGGACATCGGCCTCGCGCTGGTCGTCGAGGGCCGATACGCGGCCACGGCCGAGAGCCTGGATCTGGGCAGCGGGAGCCTCAAGGTGCTCGACCTCAGCACCGAGCTCGTCGTGCTGGACTGGGTCTACGAGCCGACCGTCGAGCACGTGACGGAGCTGATCACCGCGTCGGCCGCCACGCACGACGACTCGGCCCTGCGCCACTACAGCCGGCGCCTCGGTCTCCGGATCCTGGAGCGCGTGGGCTTCGGGCCGCTCACCCGCCCGACCTTCCTGCGCGTCGGCTTCCGCGACATCTGCCGTGACCTGGACCTGCACGAGGGCACCTCGATCCGGCTCGTGCTCGGGCCCGGACGCCTCACGCGCGCGCACCTGGACTACGACGCCTGCGCGCTCGTCTTCCGGACCGCCATGCTCGATCCGGACATGCCGTTCGAGCACGCGCTCTCCGAGGCGTTCCCGATGGCCGAGCTTCGGCGCGAGGAGCCGACCGGGAGCGCGGACGCGATCGCCTATCACGTGCGCTTCGCGCTTCCCACCCGGCTGCACGAGGCCCGCGCGGCGCTCGCGGGCATGCGTCGCGGCCTCGCCACCCTGGTCGCGCGCTTCGAGCCCGACCGCTACGTCTCGCTCGCCCGGCTCATGGAGACGTTCGGCGCGCGGGAAACGCTCGGCGGCCTCCGCATCTACGAGCCGAGCCAGAGGATCGTGGCCGTACCGCCTCCGGGCGCCGGCTCGCTCGCGGTCCATTGATCCGTTCGTGGAGTGATCCGCCCGAGCCCTCGCCGGCGCGGATCTCGGATCGGGTCGAGCCCGACGAGCGCGAGCTGCGCGAGGCGTACGCGGACTACGCCGACCAGCAGGCGCGCCGCCTGGTGACGCTGCTGCCGCGCGAGGCGATCCGTCCGCTGTATCGCGCGGCGTCCCGGCACCCGTCGCTGCAGACCGTGCCGGACGATCCTCTCGCCAGGCTGGTCGCGTACTGCGCCACGCTCCTCCCCCTCCCCCCGTTCGAGGTCTGGCTCGAGGACGTGCGACGGTACCCCGACGCCCACCTCGCCGAGCTCGACATGGCGCCGGACGCCCCGACCGCGGTCACGCCGAGGACGCTCGAGTCGCGTCGACTGCCGCGCGACGACGGCCGCTGGGTCGCCCGGCTGCGTGCGTACCGCGACGACGGCGCGTGGAAGGGCTTCATCGCCTTCGAGGACGAGACGTCGGGTGCGGTCCATCGCACGACGCCGATCTTCCGCGAGAGCGATCCGCGCGACCTCCGTCGACGCTTCCTCGGCTTCGAATCGGGAACGCTCGAAGCCTTCCTGCGGTCGACGCTGCCCTGACGAATTTTTCGTAAAAAATTCGTCACGGACCGGTCGCTCACCGGTGACGTGCGGGACCCCGAAAAGCCCTGCAATCGCTGGACTTTCGGCGGGCCGCGTCACGATGCGTTTACGCTGCGCACACCCTCGGGAACAGTTGGATTCTCCTCTTGTGGTCGATTTCTAAGTCGTTGTGGGACAATGACTTGCAAATTGCCTAAAACTTCGTGTTCGGTGGCCGACAGGGGGTTGCGCTGCTCCCGGACGACCTTTAGTGTTCTCGGCATCGAGAGGTTGCTAGCGCCTCCCCCCCGCCGCCCTCGACGACCAACGCGTCTCGAGCCTTCGGCACCCAAGAAAAGCCCAAACTTTTCCATCATCCGAAGGGTGAGGTGTGTCCATGTGGGAGACGCGTTCCGTTCAGTTGTCCGTGCGACTGCCGCGCGACATCGCGGCACAGGCTGAAGAGGTTCAGGAATCCGATCCTGACTTCCTCAGCCGGATCGTGCTGTACGGGCTGACGCGTCGCTCGATCTATCGGCACCTGCGGGAGAACGACCAGGACGATTCGGCCCGCGCGGAGGTCGTGCCGGCGCAGCCCTGAGTCGAAGCGCGCGGCAGGCCGAAGCGCGAAAGTGCTTGCGCCGCGGAGCCCCGAAGCGAGATCGTAGGCCGTCCGGACCCGGCTCCGGACTCGCCCGGTCGAGCCGGGGCTCTTTCACGTCCGGCGGGAGGCACCGCAGTGGACGCGGGCAAGAAGGACTCGGACGAGCCGCTCCACGTCCTGCGCGCCAAGTACCACGACTACTGCTCGGCGCAGGTCGCGGATCTCCTCGTCTACATGAGCCCCGACGAGATCTACCTGCTGGCCCACCGCGCCTATCGCGAGGAGGGCGGCGAGGGCGACATCTCGTACGCCGAGATGGTGCGCGTGGCCACCGACTGGCTCGCGCGCCGGGTGGCGCTCCCGCCCTTCGAGGTGTGGGTCGAGGACTACCGCCGTCACCCGGACCGCTACGAGGAATACCTCATGGGCCTCTGGGAAGCCGAGGTCGACGAGGACGTCTGAGCCCGACCGGCCGTCCCGCCGACGCGGGCGCGAGGGGGTTCGCTAGAAGGGTAGATCGTCGTCCGGATCGTTCGACGAGCCGCCGCCCCCGCCTCCGGAGCGGCCGCCGCCCCCACCCCCGCCGTACCCCCCGCCGCCTCCGCCGTAGCCGCCCTCGTAGCCGCCGCCACCGCCACCGCCGCCCCCGCTGGAGCCGAGCATGACCATCTCGTTGACGACGATGTCGGTCCAGTACTTGGTGCCCTGGTCGCCTTCGGTCTGCGAGTACTCGACGCGACCCTCGACGTAGAGGCGGTCGCCCTTCTTCACCCACTGCTCGACGACGTCGACGAGGCGGCCGAAGAAGGTGAGGCGGTGCCACTCGGTCTTCTCGTTCTTCTGACCGGTGTTGCGGTCGGTCCACGCCCGGTTCGTCGCCAGAGACAGCTTGGCGACGCGCGCGCCGGAGCCGGTGGCCCGGATCTCCGGATCGTTCCCGACGTTTCCGATCAGCATGACCTTGTTGAGCGACCGACTCATCCGTGCTCCCGAGTGGGCGGCCGGACGCGCTCCGGCCGGGGGTGCGAAGGGGCCGGCGCGGGCCCTCGGAATCGGCATCGGGCCCCCCGGCGAAGGGGCGCAAGGTAAGGGGAGCAGGGGCGTTTTTCCATGTCGCCTCCGGCCGCTAGATTCTGCCCGTTCCGAGCGGGAAACCTCAGGAGGGAGAAGCGATCCGGATGTCGGATCTGGAGTTCGTCCGCGTCGAGTGGGACGCCGAGCTGGCCATCGTCACGGTCGACCGGCCGGAGAAGCTGAACGCCCTCAACGCCGAGGTCGTCCGCGAGCTCGGTGAGGTCTTCTCGAGCCTGGCCGAGGACGACAACGTCCGCGGCGTCGTGCTGACCGGCGCCGGGGAGAAGGCGTTCGTGGCCGGGGCCGACATCGGCGAGCTGGCCACGATGGACCCGGTCTCGGGCGTTCGCGTCAGCCGCGACGGCCAGGAGGTCTTTCGCGCCATCGAGCGCTTCCCCAAGCCCGTCCTGGCAGCCGTCGGCGGCTTCGCGCTGGGCGGCGGCTGCGAGCTCGCGCTCGCCTGCCACCTGCGCATCGCCAGCGAGAAGGCCCGCTTCGGGCTGCCCGAGGTCGGACTCGGGATCATCCCCGGCTACGGGGGCACGATCCGGCTCGCGCGCCTCGTCGGCCTCGGCCGCGCGATCGAGATGACGCTGACCGGCGAGATGGTCGACGCCGAGCGCGCCCGGGAGATCGGGCTCGTCTCCGCCGTGGTCCCGCCCGACGCGCTCCTGGACGAGGCGAAAGCGCTCCTGCGCAAGGTCACGAAGAACGGCCCCGTGGCCGTCCGGCTCGCCCTCGAGTCGATCTACCGGGGGCTCGACACCGGCACGGAGGAGGCGCTCGCCTTCGAGTCGTCGCTCTTCGGGCTGCTCGCGTCGACCGACGACATGAAGGAGGGCATGTCGGCCTTCCTGGAGAAGCGGAAGGCGGACTTCAAGGGGCGCTGAAAGCCAGATTCCGCGCGGGTCCCGGCGGTGGAAGCCGACCCCAAAAACGTTAGATTCCTCCATGTCTGCAGGGACCCTCCCGACGCGTGGGCCGTGCGTCTGAGCACGCTGGCGCTCCGGCACTTCCGGAACCTCCGAAACCAGGAGCTCGAGGTGCCTCCGGAGGGGGTCGCCCTCATCGGGGACAACGCCCAGGGGAAGTCCAACTTCCTGGAGGCGATCTACTACCTGGAGACGCTGCGCTCCTTCCGGGGCGCGCGTGACAGCCAGATGGTCGCCTTCGGCGAGGACGTCTTCCGCGTGGTGGGAACGACCGAGGCGGAAGGGGACGAGGAGCGGCGCGGCCGCTGCGTCGCGGCGGCCTTTCAGCGCAGGGGAAAGCAGAAGAAGGTGACGATCGACGGCAGCGAGCCCGAACGCCTGAGCGACGCGCTGGGACACCTGTCCGCGGTCATCTTCTCCCCGGCCGACATCGACCTGGTGAGCGGCGGGCCGGCGGAGCGCCGTCGCTTCCTCGACATCGTGCTCTCGCTCAACGAGCCCGGCTATCTGGCCGCGCTCCAGGAGTACCGCCGCGGACTCCAGCGCCGCAACGCGTCGCTCAAGGCCGGCGATCCGGCGGCGCTCGTCTCGGTGTGGGACGACGGGCTCGTGCGCTCGGGTGCCGAGGTCGTGGCGACACGCCGTCGCTGGGTCGGCGGCCGCAGCGGGGCCTTCGGCGACTACTACCGGCGCGTGAGCGGCGGCGCGGTCTCGCGCATGACGTACCGCTCCAGCGTGCCGCTGCCCGAGGACGACGCCGTCGAGAGCGTGCAGGAGGCGTTTCGCGAGGCGCTGGTGAGCACACGCGAGCGGGAGCGCCGGATGGGCGTGACCGTCGTCGGCCCGCACCGGGACGACGTCCGCCTCCAGCTCGACGACGAAGACGCCGGGCTCGACCTGCGCGACTACGGCTCGGGCGGTCAGCGCCGCACCGCCGCGCTCGCGCTTCGCCTCGTGGAGGCCCAGACGATCCGCGACCGGCGCAGCCAGAAGCCGCTCATCCTGCTCGACGACGTCTTCGCCGAGCTCGACGGCGGTCGCAGCGAGCGGGTGCTCGAGCTCATGGACACCGAGGAGACCGGCCAGGTGGTGCTGACCGCGCCCAAGGCCGCGGACGTGCGCCTCCGCTCCGACCGGCTGCCGCGCTGGAGCATCCGCGCCGGGGAGATCTGCACGTGAGCGTGCGCCGAGCCTCCGCGTCGCGGACCCGCGCGTCGGCCTCGTCTCCACGGACGTGGACATGAAGCGCGCCGACCGGACGCTCCCGATCGGGGAGGTTCTCTCCGACGTGCTCGAGGACGCCGGCGTGCTGCGGCAGTTCGAGCGGCTCGGCGTGCTCGAGGCGTGGCCGGAGGTCGTCGGCGAGACCGTCGCCAACGTCACCCGCGCGAAGGGCATCGAGGACACGGCGCTGATCGTGGAGGTGCGGAGCAGCGCGTGGCTGATGGAGCTGAACATGATGAAGGGCGAGATCCTGGAGCGCGTGAACGAGCACGCGCCGGACACGCCCATGGACCGCATCGTCTTCGTGCTTGCGGAGACGGGGTAGGCGCGGGCGACCGCGCGATTCTCGGAGTCGAGATGGCGAAGAACGACAAGAGGCCCAAGAAGAAGCAGGGCGGCGACTACACTGCCGGCCAGATCCAGGTGCTCAAGGGTCTGGAGGCGGTGCGCAAGCGGCCCGGCA
>CALJLC010000009.1 GCA_937982605.1 uncultured Gemmatimonadales bacterium
ACATCAGCGTCGCCTTGTGCCGCGCGATGCCGTGCTCGTCGATCACGTACGACGCCACCACCTCGAGCAGCGACATCGTCGACGTCAGCGCCGCGAGCGCCACGAGGACGTAGAAGAGCGGGGCGAGCACCGATCCACCGGGCACGATGCCCTCGGCGAAGAAGAGCTGCGGCAGCGAGATGAAGAGCATGCCGACGGTGCCCGTCTCGCTCACCTGGTCCTGCATGCCGGCGGTGAAGATGACCGTGAACATGATCACGGTGGCCACGAGCGCGATCATCGTGTCGAGGACGACGATCACGGCCGACGCCTTCACGATCGACTGGTCGCGAGAGATGTACGACCCGTAGGTGACCATCGCGCCCATGCCGAGCGAGAGCGTGAAGAAGGAGTGCCCGAGCGCCTCGAGCACCGAGCCCCCGTCGAGCTCGGCGAAGCTCGGCCGGAAGATGAAGCCCAGCGCCTGTGCGGAGCCGTCCATGGCGAACGACACGAAGAAGAGCAGCGCGAGGATCGCGAAGAGGATCGGCAGGAAGAGCCGCGCGATCTTCTCGATGCCGCCCTGGACGCCGAAGTAGACGACGGCGACCGTGGCGACGCTGAAGCCCAGCGAGAGCATGAGCTGGAGGCCGCCGTTGCCGGCCTGCTCGGTGAAGACGTCTCCGAGCGACGTCCCCGCGGGGAAGCCGCCCACCATCCACCCCGCGGTCTTGGCGAAGAAGAAGAGTGACCAGCCCGCGATGACGGTGTAGTAGCTGAGCAGGATGAAGCCGCACAGGACACCCCACAGCCCCACCACCTTCCACGCCGGGCCGACCGCTTCCTTGAGCGCGCCCACGACGCTCTTCTGCGTCTTCCGGCCGATGAGCAGCTCGGCCATCATGATCGGCAGGCCCACGCCGAGGATGCAGACGAGGTAGACCAGGACGAAGGCGCCGCCGTTGTTCTCCCACGTGATGAAGGGGAACTTCCAGAGGTTGCCGAGGCCGATGGCGCTGCCGGTCGCGGCGAGGATGAAGCCGGCGCTGGACGTCCAGTTTCCGCGCTGCTCAGTCATGCGCTCTCCGGAGAAGACGGGATGGCGGGAGGGGGCGAACGGTCGCGGCCGACCGCCTTCGGCGGCGGCGTCCCCGGCGTGCCGGGGAACCGCGGCCCGAACATACGGGGCGCGGTGAACCACCGACAGCCAGAGGTTTACTCTCTCGGCGACGGCCTGGCGGCACGTGTCCGGTACGCCGTTGCTCGCCGGGCTGTTACCGACAACCCTCCCGGGAAGGCTCCTCCGATGCTCCGCACGCCTCGTCCGCTCCTGCTCCTGGCCACCGGGCTCTTCCTCGCCTGCGGCGCTCCCACCGACGACGAGGGATCGATCCGGGTGGCCCTCCTCACCTCCGGACCCGTCAGCGACGCGGGGTGGTACGCGGGTGCCTACGAAGGGCTGCAGCGCATCGAGCAGGAGCTGGGCGCGACCGTCAGCCACCAGCAGACCGCGACGCCCGCGGAGTTCGACGAGGCCTTCCTGGCCTACGCCTCCGCCGGCTACGACCTGGTCTTCGCGCACGGCAACGAGTACCAGGACGCCGCGATCCGCGCCGGCGAGCAGTTCCCGGAGCTGACGATCGTCGTGTCGGGTGGCGGCCGGATCGCCGAGAACGTCGCCCCGCTGATCTTCCGCCTCGAAGAGGGGAGCTACCTGGCCGGAATGGCCGCCGCGGCGATGACGCGCTCGGGGATCATCGGCATGGTCGGCGGCGTGGCGATTCCGCCCGCTCGAGGGACGTTCCGTGCGTTCGAGGCCGGCGCCCGCTCGGTGCGCCCCGACGTCGAGGTGCTCGAGGTCTTCACCGGCGACTGGAACGACGTGGCCGCGGCGAAGGAGGCGGCCGTGGCGCAGCTCAGCCGGGGAGCCGACGTGCTCATCCACAATCTGGACGCCGCCTCGTTCGCGGTCTTCCAGGCGGTCCGGGAGGCGCGGGCCGAAGGCCGCACCGTGTGGGCCCTCGGTATGAACAGCAACCAGAACGACGTCGCCCCGGACGTGATCCTCGGCAGCGCGGTGATCCGGATCGCGGACGCCTTCGTCGAGACGGCGCGCATGTGGCAGAACGGCGAGGTCGGCGGGGCCGCCATCTACGCGAGCACGCGGCAGGAGGTGATCGACTTCGTCTTCAACCCGGCGGCCCTCGACGAGGTGCCGCCCGAGCTGGTGGAGCGCGTGGCCGAAGCCCGCGTCCTCATCCGCGAGGGGAGCCTCGACGTGCCGCGCGTGCCGTTCATCGAAGGCGAGGCCGGCGTGCAGTGAAGTCGCCGCTGGCCCGACTCGACGGCATCGAGCGACGCTTCGGGTCGGTCCAGGCGCTCGACGGGGCCGGGCTCGAGATCCGGGCCGGTGAAGTCCACGGCGTGCTCGGCGCCAACGGAGCCGGCAAGAGCACGCTGCTCAACGTCCTCGGCGGCATGCTGCAGCCGGACTCGGGCTCGATCGAGATCGGCGGCGCGCCGGTCCGACTCGCTTCGCCCCGCGACGCCTGGGCGCACGGGATCGCGCTCGTGCACCAGCACTTCACGCTCGTGCCGCGCCTCGCGGCGCTCGAGAACCTCGCGCTCGGCGGAGGTCGCCGGCCCGGCCTCCGGAGCGAGGTCGAGCGCCTCACGGAGCGGACCGGCCTGGGCGTTCCCCTCGACGCGCCGGTCGAGGAGCTCGGCGTGGGTGACCGCCAGCGAATCGAGATCCTCAAGGCGCTGCTGAGGCGTCCACGCGTGCTCGTGCTCGACGAGCCGACCGCGGTGCTGACCCCCGACGAGATCGAGGGCCTCTTCGACCTTCTGCGCGAGCTGGCGTCCGAAGGGGTCGGCGTGGTGCTCGTGGCGCACAAGCTCGACGAGGTCCTGGGCGTTGCCGACCGGGTGACCGTGCTCCGGGAGGGGCGCACGGTCCTGACCGCGCCCGCGGCCGAGGTGGAGCCCGACCGTCTGGTGCGCGCCATGGTCGGGGAGGAGCGCGCCGACGCGATCGCGCTGGGGATCTCCGACGGTGACGCCTACGACGCGGTGCTTCCCCGGCCCGCGGCGCCCCGATCACCGCGGGAGACCCGGACGGAGCCACGGGACGAGGTCGTCGCCCGGCTCCGCGGTGTAGGGCATGCCGGCCGGCTGCACGACGTGGACCTCGAGCTTCGGCGCGGGGAGATCGTCGGGGTGGCCGGGGTCGAGGGCAACGGCCAGCGCGAGCTCGCGCTCGTGCTGTCCGGACGGGTCGAGCCGGAGGTCGGGTCCGCCGAGCTGCCGGCGGGGATCGGGTACGTGCCGCAGGACCGCTCCACCGAGGGCCTGGTGGCGCCCTTCGACCTCGCGGAGAACGTGGCGCTGGCGCTGCACCGCGCGCCGGACTTCGGGCGCGGACCGTGGCTCGACTGGAACGCGCTGCGCGAGCGGGCCGAGGCGATCCGCGGACGCTTCGAGATCGCCGCGCCGTCGACCCGGTCCCGCGCCGGAGAGCTCTCCGGGGGCAACCAGCAGCGCCTGGTCGTCGGGCGTGAGATCACCGTGGCCCGGGATCTCCTCGTGGCGGAGAATCCGAGCCGCGGCCTGGACGTGGCAGCCGCGGCGTTCGTGCACGACGAGCTGCGCAGGCTGGCCGCCGAAGGGGTCGCCGTGGCGCTCGTGAGCACCGACCTGGACGAGGTGCTCGGGCTCTCCGACCGGGTCACCGTGCTCGCGCGCGGTCGGCTCCACGAGGTGGGTCCGGACGAGCGGAGCCGCGAGGGGGTCGGTGCGCGGATGCTCGGGGGGCGCCGTGGCTGACCGGGGCGACGGCGTGGCGGACTCGAGGGGCGGAGGGTCGGACTCGAGGGACGGCGGGTCGAAGCCGGAGGGCGGCGTGGCGGGAGGGCTCCGGGTTCGCCGTTTCGAGTCGGTGCTCATCGCGCTCGGCGCGCTGGTGCTCACCGCGGCCGCCGGCGCAATCCTCCTGGCCCTCGGGGGTCATCACCCCGGCGAGGCGGCGGCGGCGATGGTTCGCGGCGCGTTCGGGAGCCGCGCGACCTTCCTGTCCATCACCCTGGTCCGCTCGATCCCGCTGATCCTCGCCGGGCTCGCCGTCGCGCTCGCCTTCCGCGCCGGGGTGTGGAACATCGGCGCGGAGGGTCAGCTCTACGCCGGAGCGGCCGCCGCCGCGTGGATCGGGCTGACCGGTGCCGCCCTGCCCGCGCTCGTCCTCGTGCCCGCGGTGCTCCTGGGCTCCCTCGCCGCCGGCGCCATCTGGGCGATCGTTCCGGCCTTCATGCGCGTCCGGCTCGGCGTCGGGGAGGTCATCACCACGATCCTCATGAACTTCGTGGGCATCCACCTGGCGGCGTGGCTCGTGCACGGTCCCCTGCAGGAGTCCCGGGGTGTCTTCCCCCAGACCGATCCGATCGCGGAGGCGGCCCGACTGCCCCGCCTCGTGCCCGGCAGCCGGCTGCATCTCGGCTTCGCTCTGGCGCTCGTCGTGGCCGCCGGCCTGGCCGTCGTCCTCCGGCGCTCCCGCTTCGGCTTCCGCCTGCGCGCGGTGGGCGAATCTCCGGAGGCGGCCCTGATCGCGGGCCGGATCGACGCGGGCCGCGTGCTCGTCGTCTGCTTCCTCCTCTCCGGCGCGATCGCGGGGCTCGCGGGGGGCGTCGAGATCTCGGGACTGACCTTCGCCCTGTACGAAGACCTCTCCCCGGGCTGGGGCTACACGGCCATCGCCGTCGCCCTCCTGGCCGGACTCGATCCGCTCGGCGTCGTCGTCGCCGGGATCCTCTTCGGGGCGCTGCAGGCGGGGGCCGGAGCGATGCAGCGCGACGCGGGCGTGCCGGCGGCGTGGGTCGGCGTCGTCGAGGCGCTGGTGATCCTCGCGGTGCTCGCGCTCGACCGGCTGCGCCGCGTGCGGCGGCGAGGTGGCGTGTGACGGCCGCGGAGCTCGACTTCTTCCTGCAGGCCTCGGTGCGCCTGGGCATCCCGCTGGCTCTGGCCGCGCTCGGGGAGACGATCTCGGAGCGGAGCGGCGTGATCAACATCGGCCTGGAGGGCTCGATCATCGCGGGCGCTCTGGGCGGGGCGCTCGGCGCGCTCGCCTTCGACAGCGCCGCGGTGGGCGTCCTGGGCGGGGCCGCGGCCGGCCTCGCGATCGCGGCGGTCTTCGCGGTCTTCGCGATCGGGGTCGGCGCCGACCAGATCATCACCGGCACGGCGGTCACGATCGGCGGTCTCGGCATCACCGGCGCCGTGTACCAGGCCCGCTTCGGCGCCACCGGCACCGAGCTTTCCCTGCCGACGCTCGGCGCCGTCGGGATCCCCGGGCTGGAGCGCATCCCGGTGGTCGGCTCGGCGCTCTTCGACCAGGCGCCGACCGCGTACCTGGCGTACCTCCTCGCCCCGGCGCTCTGGTACTGGCTGCAGAAGACTCCCGCCGGACTGGAGCTGCGCGCCGTCGGGGAGTCGCCGGACGCGGCCAAGGCGGCCGGGGTACGGGTCCTGCGGGTCCGCTTCCTGGCGACCCTCTTCGGCGGGGCGCTGGCGGGCGTCGCGGGGGCACATCTGGCGCTGGCCCACGCCGGGACCTTCGCCGAGAACATGAGCGCCGGGAAGGGCTTCATTGCCATCTCCGTCGTCGTGCTCGGCCGCTGGAACCCCGTGCTCGTGCTCTTCGCCGCGCTCTTCTTCGGCGCCGCGTCCGCGCTGCAGTTCTTCCTCCAGGCGCTCGGCCTGGACCTTCCGTACCAGATCTTCCTCGCGCTCCCGTACCTCCTGACCCTCGCGGCGCTGGCCGGGTGGGTCGGCCGGGCCCGCGCGCCCGCAGCGCTCGCCCTGCCCTGGGAGTCCGAGTAGGAGGGTCGATGCGGCCGAGCCGCGCACCGGGCTCGTCCGCCGGCGACCCGTGTATCTTTTCTGCCCGCGCGACGCCGTCCGACCGGCGCGCCGGCGTTTTCGATCGGGCTCCGTCGCGGACGGGGCGTCCTGGAGCGTGTGACGTGGAGTGCGTGATGAGATCGATCGCCCGCCTTCGAGCCGCGACCGTCGCCGGACTGCTGGCGACGCTCCTGCCCATCGGGGCCGAGACCGTTCGTCCCGCCGGTGCGTCGGCCCAGTCCCTGGACGGGACGGGCACGGTCTCGACGGGGCTCCTCCTCCGGCGCCTCGACGGGGTGAAGCGCGTCCTGATGATCGCGGCGCATCCCGACGACGAGGACACGAGCCTCCTGACCACGCTCGCCCGAGGCCAGGGCGTGGAGACGGCGTACCTCTCGCTCACCCGGGGCGACGGCGGTCAGAACCTGCTCGGCCCCGAGCTCTGGGAAGGGCTGGGGATCGTGCGGACCGGAGAGCTGATGGCCGCCCGCGAGCTCGACGGGGGCCGGCAGTTCTTCACCCGCGCCTTCGACTACGGCTACTCGAAGAGCGCGGAGGAGGCGCTCACGTTCTGGAGCCGGGACGAGGTCGTCGGCGACGCGGTGTGGGTCATCCGCACCTTCCGCCCGCACGTGATCGTGACCGTGTGGCGGGGCACCGCGGCGGACGGGCACGGCCAGCATCAGGCTTCGGGCATCATCGCGCGCGAGGCCTTCGCCGCGGCGGGCGATCCCGCGCGCTTCCCCGAACAGCTCGAGCGCGGCGTCGAGGCATGGGCGCCGAGCAAGCTCTATCAGCTCTCCTGGCGTCGCTTCGCGCAGGCGTCCGCCGAACCGGACGGCTCGATCGACGTTCCGACCGGGATCCACGACCCTCTGCTCGGGCGCTCGCTGCACCAGCTCTCGATGGAGAGCCGGAGCCAGCACCGGTCGCAGGACATGGGCGCGGCGCAGCCGCTCGGCCCGAACTCGAGCGGCGTCACGCTCGTCGAAAGCCGGGTCGGGGAAGCCCAGGAGATCTTCGCGGGCATCGATACCACGCTCACGGGGCTCGCGGACCGGCTGCGACCCCCCGCGGCGGAGGCGGCGCGGCGACACCTGCGGGCGTACCGTTCGGCGCTCCACGACGCTACGGACGCCTTCGGCCTCGAGCCGGGCCGCATCGTCCCCGACCTCCAGCGAGCCCGGGTGCAGCTCGACTCGGCGCGGCAGGTGGGGCGCGACGCCACGGACGTGGAGTACCGCTCGGCCCTCTCGGCCAAGGCCGGGCTCCTCGATCGCGCGATCATCGCCGCCGCGGGAATCGTCTTCGACGTACGCGCCGCGGACGACCTCGTCGTGCCGGGCCAGGCCGTGGAGGTACGGGCGCAGCTCTGGAACGGCGGGGCCGGGGCCGTCGTCGCGGCCGAGGTCGGGCTCCAGGCGCCGGCCGGCTGGACCGTCCGCATGACCGGAGCGCCGGAGCGGGAGACGGTCGAGCCGGGGGAGCTCTCGACGTGGACGTACCAGGTGACGCTTCCCGAGGACGCGGATCTCTCGCGGCTCTACTTCCTCCGCCAGCCACTCGACGGCGCGAGCTATCGGTGGCCGGACGAGCCCGAGCTCTGGGGGCTGCCCCGGGACCCCGCGCCGGTCCGCGGCACGGCTCGCTTCGGGTACCGGCCGGTCTCGACCACCGGATCCGACGGGGAGCAGCCGTCCGCCCCGCGTGTCGAAGCCGGCACGCCGTGGCGCTTCGTCGGTGTCGATCCCGCGTCCGGGGAGTTCGAGCGGCCGGTGCTGGTCGTGCCCGCGGTATCGGTTTCCGTCCAGCCGGCGGGCGTGACCTGGCCGCAGAGCCGGGCGGGCTCGAGGGACGTCACCGTGGTGCTGCGCGGAGAGGCGGACGGGGGGAGCCGGGGCACCGTGACCGTCGAGGCGCCCGCCGGCTGGAACGTCGAGCCCGCGCGGCGGGAGTTCGAGCTCGCCGAAGCCGGAGCGGAGCGGTCGATGGCCTTCCGCGTGAGCCCCACGGGGTCGATGTCCGCCGGGCGCCACGCCTTCCGCGTGCGCGCCACGACCGTGGACGGTCGGGTCTACGACGAGGGGTACGCGCTCGTCGACTACGAGCACATCGAGCGCGCCGCGCTCTTCTCGCCGGCGGTGGCGACGGTCTCGGTCGTGCCGGTCACGGTTTCCGACGGCCTCCGGGTCGGCTACGTGATGGGCTCCGGGGACGACGGCCCGGAGGCCATCCGGCAGATGGGCGCCGAGGTGGAGCTCCTGGACGAGGCGCGGGTCCGCAGCGGGGACTTCGCGGGCTTCTCGACGATCGTCCTCGGAGTGCGGGCGTACGAGACTCGCCCCGACCTCCAGGCCGCGGCCGCCCAGCTCCTCGACTTCGCGCGAGGTGGCGGCACGGTGGTCGTGCAGTACAACCGGGGGCCCCTCGGGAGCCTCGCACCGTATGCCCTCGAGATCGGCCGCGGCTCCCCCCGCGTGTCCGACGAGACCGCGCCGGTGCGCATGCTCGACGCGAGCGCACCGGTCTTCGCGACGCCGAACCGGATCGAGGCCGACGACTTCGACGGCTGGGTGCAGGAGCGGGGGCTCTACTTCGCTGCGGAGTGGGACGAACGGTGGGTCGAGCTGCTTGAGCTGGCCGATCCCGGTGAGCCGCCGCGGCACGGGGCGCTCCTGGCCGCGTCCGTCGGGGACGGCGTCTTCGTCTACACGGCCCTCTCCTTCTTCCGGCAGTGGGCCGGCCAGGTGCCCGGAGCGTACCGGCTCTTCGCCAACCTCATCTCGCTGGATCCGGCGGAATGGCAGGCCTTCGAGCAGGCTCGCTGACGGCGCTCGGCCTCACGCTGCTCTGTCTCGGCGGGTGTGACGACGGCCGGACCCGGCTCGTCGTCCGCACGGAGATGCCCCGCGCGCTCCGAGATGTCGTCGAGGCCTCCTTCGAGGCTTCCGAGCCGGGCGTGGACGTGCGCTTCGACGTGGACGACGAAGCGGCCACGGTCGACGCGCTGAGCCCGGCGGCCGAACCGGCGCCCTTCGACGTCTGGTGGGGTGCGGCGGGCCCGTCGCTGGAGCGTGCCGCCAGGAGCGGTGCCCTGGAGGGGTGGCGGCCGCTGCTCGGCACACCGTGGGTGATCGCGTTCGATCGGGACCGGGTCGGCCTTCCCGAGGCGCCCCGCGACTGGGTGGACGTCCTGCATCACGGCTGGGTGGAGGAGGTCGCCGTGCCGGATCCCGCCCGATCGGACGTCGGCGCGCGCTTCGTCGGGGCGGCGGTCGGGGAGGCGGTGCACGCGGAGGGGCTGTCCTGGGTGGGCCTCGAATGGCTGGAGCGCCTGGATCGGCAGGTCGTCCGCTACGTGCCGGACGAGCGCGAGGCGCTCCGGGCGCTCCGCGTCGAGCTGGCTTCCCTGGCGCTCCTCCGTCGGGCCACCGTCGAGGACGCCCGGGCCGACGACGAGTCGCTCCACTACCGGATCCCCGAGGGCGGGACGCCGGTGGACGTGCTCGGCGCGGGGGTGGTGGCGGGGTCGGCCGTACCCGACGCCGCGAGGCGCTTCCTCGACCACCTGGCTTCGGACGTGGTGCTGGCCGCCTCGGCCGAGCACACCGGGTGGGAGCCCCTGGTGCCGATGGAACCCGTCGACTCCCTCGCCGCCTCGCCGCGGAGCGGAGAATGGCTCGGCTATCCGCTTGCCGCCGGCCTCGTCGTCGACTCGCTTGCGACGTGGCTGGATCGGTGGACCCGCGAGGTGCGCGGGAGGGGGAAGTGATGACGAAGGAGACGCGGGGTCGCCTCGGGCGGATCCTGGCGGAGGCGGCGATGATCGTCTTCGCCGTGCTGGTCGCGCTCGCGTTCGAGGAGTGGCGCGAGGAGCGTCAGATGATCGACTTCGCCGCCCGGGCGCGCACTTCGGTCGAAGCCGAGCTGAGCGCCAATCTGGAGGCGCTCGAGGAGACACGACCGCGCCTCCTGGAGGTCGACTCGATCCTGGCGGCGGTCCTGGAGTCGGAGGACCTGACCGTCCTCGACGGAAACATCGACCTCACCCTTCCCGACCTCTCCGACGCGGCGTGGGAGGTGGCGCGCGGCAGTCGCGCGGCGCCCTACTTCGATTTCGACTGGGTGCTGCGCACCGCGCGTGCGTACGAGGTCCTCGACGTCTACTCGGGCGCGTCGCAGAACGCGATCACGGCGATGAGCGGGATCATCGGCAGGACGCCGACGCTGGAGCACGTCGCCGCGATCTACGGCTGGCTGGTGATCGTCAACGACATCCACCGTCAGGCGATCGAGCGGCTCCGCTCGAATCTGGCCGAGGCGGAGGAGGGCTGAGCGGAAGTCGGGCGATCAGTCGCCCGCGGCCGGCTCCCCCGTGCGGCGGCCACCCGCGCCGCCGAGCAGCACGCCGACGGCCACGACCGCGACGGCGCCGATCACGTTGTGCCACAGGAACGACACCGAGGGCGCTCCGAACGTCACGGCCGCCACCGAGCCCATCCCGACGATCAGGCCGACGAAGGCGCCCGTGCCCCCGGCGCGCGGGATCATGGCCAGGAGGAAGACGCCCAGGATCGACCCGTAGAAGAAGGAGCCGAAGCGGTTCACGACCTCGATGAGCGACCCCAGCGTGGCGGCGTACGTGGCCACGACGCACGCGAAGAGTCCCCAGAAGGCGGTGGCGGTCTTCGAGACGACGAGATAGTGCGCGTCGGTCGCTTCCGGCTTGACCCAGCGCCGGTAGAAGTCGATGACGCTCGTGGTGGCGAGCGAGTTCAGCTCCGCCGCGATGCTCGACATGGCCGCCGCGATGACACCGGCGATGAAGAGCCCGGCGAGCCCGATGGGAAGCTCGGAGAGCACGAAGCGCGGGATGATGTAGTTCACGTCCCGGGACGACTCGCCCGTCACCTCCTCGGCGATGGCGAGCGCCTCTCCACGGATCGCCTGGATGTCCGCCTCGCGCGAGAGGAAGTCCGCCATGGCCGCGGTGCGGGCCGCTTCCGACGTCCCGTCGATCTCGGAGACGCGCAGCGCTGCCTGCTCCCGAAGCGTGAACGCCTCCCCGTAGCGCTCCTGCAGCGCGCCGTACGCCGCGCCCTGCTCGGCCACGACGGCTTCCTCGTGCGCGGGGTTGAAGAGCAGCGGCGGCTGCACGAACTGGTAGTAGACGAAGACGCCGACGCCGACGAGCAGCACGAGCGCCTGCAGCGGGATCTTCCAGTACGCGCTCATGAGGAGCGAGCTCTTCGCCTCGTCGACCGAGCGCGCGGTCAGGTAACGCTGCACCTGGCTCTGGTCGGTCCCGAAGTACGAGAGCATGAGGAAGGTGCCGCCCAGGATCCCGGACCAGAACGTGTACGTCTCGGTCATCGTGAACGAGAAGTCGAACGTCCGCAGCCGTCCGGTGGAGCCCGCCAGGTCGAGCGCCTCGTGCGGGGTCACGGGCATCTGGAAGACGAGGACCACGACGATGGCCAGGAGCGCGACGACGATGAGCACCATCTGCTTCACGTCCGCCCACGCCACCGCCTGAACGCCGCCGATCATCGTGTAGACGATCGTCGGGATCCCGATGAGCGCCACGCTCCATGCGAGCGGAATGCCGAAGATGGCGCTGAACACCACGCCGGGCGCCGCGATGATCGTGCCGCACGACATCCCGCGGGAGAGCAGGAAGAGGAAGGCCGTGAGCGAGCGCGTCTTCGCGTCGAAGCGCCGCTCGAGGTACTCGTACGCGGTGTACACGCCCGAGCCGTGCAGCAGCGGCACGAGCGTCACGCCGAGGATGACCATCGCCAGCGGCAGGCCGAAGTAGAGCTGCACGAAGCGCAGCCCGTCGGTGGCGCCCTGGCCGGTGGTGCCGATCATCGTCACCGCCGAGAGCTGCGTCGCCATGACGGAGAGCCCCACGACCCACCAAGAGAGGCTCTTGTTGGCCACGAAGTAGCCGGCGATGGTGTCGGTTCCCTTCGACTTCCGAATCCCGTCGACGACGACCCACGCCAGGTACGCGACGACGATCGCCCAGTTGAACCAGTGCATCTACGGCGTCAGGGCGTGTAGAGGATCTGCAGGAATCCCAGCAGCGAAAGCGCAACTGCCTGGACGATGAGCACCTTCGCCAGCGTGCCGCGCGCCTTGCCGCGTCCGGAGTCGGGCGCGTGCTCGTTCTCGACTCGGGTCATGGGAGGCGGGTCGGGGATCGGCGGGTGGGAGGCGGGCTGCACGCCAAGCTCCCGAGATCCGGGAGGGCGCGCAACCGGCCGGCTGAAAGCCCGCTCCGCTCCGCACGTACCCCCCTCTGATCGCGAGTCGACACCGATGTGTCGACGGCGGACCCGGAGGAGCAGAGGGGGAACGGCGATGAGGCAGGGGACGTGGACGTGGACGGTCATGGGGGTGGCCGCGTGCGCTCTGCCCGCCGGGTTCGCGATCGCGGCATCGGAGGTCGGCGCCCAGCAGATCCCGCCCGATACGGTCCGGACGGTCTTCGTGACCGACACGATCGACGACTACGGCGCGGTGGGCGGAGTGGTGGTGGACGCGCTGGGCTACGTGTACGTGGCGGACTTCCGCAACGCCGTCTGGCGGTACAGCCCGGACGGGACGCTGACGAAGCATGCCGACGGCCTCTACGGCGCATCCGGCAACGCGATCGGGCCGCGGGGCTACCTGTATCAGTCCAGCTTCCACGGGAACTACGTCTCCCGCATCTCCCGCACCGGGGAGGTGGAGACGTGGGCAGACGAGGGGCTTTCGGGGCCGGTCGGTATCGCCGCGGCGCCGGACGGATCCCTCTTCGTGGTCAACTGCAACGCGGGCAGCGTCGCTCGTATCGCGCCGGATCGGACCGTCTCCGACTTCGCCCGCCACGACGCGATGGCGTGCCCCAACGGCATCACGTTCGACGACCGCGGAGATCTGTACGTCGTGAGCTTCAACGACACGCGCATCGTGCGGATCCGCCCGGACGGGACGACGACTGTCTTCGCCGACGTCCCGGGCGCCGGAGGCAACGGCCACATCGCCTTCACCCGCGGCGCGTTCTGGGTCACGAAGTTCCGCGGAAACCAGCTCTTCCGGGTCCGCCGCGACGGCACGGTCACCGCGCTCGCCGGCACGGGGGCGGCCGGAGGAGCGGACGGGCCCGCGCTGCAGGCGACGTTCACCAGGCCGAACGGGATCGGAGTCGGACCGGGAGGGAGCGCGCTCTGGGTCAATGACCTCGTGGAGGGCCCGGGTCTCGGCCAGGGCGTCTCGGTCGTCGCCCTTCGACGGATCGACCTGGTCTCGCTGGCCGACGTGCTGACCGAGCTGCCGGACGACGCCGGCCCGGACGCCCTGCGGTCCGCGTACGAGGCGTACCACGCCGCGCGCCCGGGAGAAGAGAGCAGCGTGGGCGCCATCGCGCTCGCGTACCAGTGGCTCTCGAGTGGTCGCGTCGGAGACGGCGTGCTCCTCTTCGGCCTCAACGCCGGGCGGTTTCCGGACGACGCCAACGCCCAGTTCCACTTCGGTGAGGCGTACCGCTACACGGGGCGCCCCGAGCAGGCCGCGGCGCAGTATCGCAAGGTGCTGGAGCTCGACTCGGACCACGCCAACGCGCGGGCCCGCCTCTCCCAGGTGACGGGCGGAGGCTGAGTCACCGCCCGCGCCGAGGCCGCGTGGACACTCGGCGCGGGCGAACGGGCCTCAGATTCCCTGCACCCCCACGGATCCGTCGGCCGTGACCCGGAAGTAGACCCACATGCCGACGGCGGTGTGACCCGGGACGTAGCAGACGAGTGTGTAGTCGCCGGCCGCGTCGGCCACGAAGGTGATCGTCTCGGTCTCTCCGGGCATGCCGCCCTCGATCATCGACTGCGGGTTCGAGGTGATGGCGCCCTCGAACACCGGCACCGGCTGAGGCGGCATCGCGAAGTTCGTCAGCTCGCTCGAGACGCCGATGCTGTGCGCCATCGCGGGATCCTGGTTGACGAACTCGATCGTCACCGTCGCGCCCTCGGGCACGTTGATGGCGATCTCTCCGTTGATGTAGCCGTTGTAGTTCCAGTAGTTGGCCCGGTTCGTGGCGCCGGCCGTGATCGTCATCGTCACCGCGTTCGAGGCCTCGTCGAACGTCATCCACTCGGGCATCGTGAGCGCCCCGGTCGGCATCGTCGGACCGGCGGGCGCCGCGGGTGCGGGCGCCGGGGCAGGCGTCTCCCCGGCGGGCTCGGCGTCGTCGCCACCCCCACCGCAGGCGGCCAGGAACAGGGTCAGGGAAAAGAGTGTCGTGAGCCGCTTCATGCTACGTGCTCCGTGCAGTTGTTCGTGTCTTCGAAGGTGCCGCGTGGCGCGTCTCGGCAGCCACGCTGCTCAGGTAACCCCGCAGCGGCCGGCGGGTGCCTGCGTCGGCCACCGGCCGCGGGTGAGCCTCGCGGGCCCGCCTTCCGGTAGCTCCGGGCAGGACCGTCACGCCAGCCGGAGGCCACCCATGAGCATCGCGTTGCGATCGATCGCCGACGAGCAGGAGTCCCTCGAGGCCGACCTCAAGGACGAGATCCTGAGGATGTACTCGGAGATCGCCGAGAACCCCGACGGCGACTTCCACTTCTATCACGGGCGCGAGGCGGCGGAGCGGTTCGGGTACGACCCGGACGTCCTCGACCGTGCGCCCGCTTCGGCCGTCGCCTCGTTCGCCGGCGTCGGCAATCCCCACCTGCGGACCGGGCTCGAAGAAGGCATGACGGTCCTCGATCTCGGCAGCGGTGCGGGACTCGACGGGATCATCGCGTCGTGGAGCGTGGGGCCGAGCGGCCGCGTGATCGGCGTCGACCTCAACCCGACGATGTGCCGACGGGCCCGGGCCAACGCCGCGGAGACGGGCTCGGCGCTGGACTGTCGGGAAGGTCGGATGGAGGACATCCCGGTGGAGGACGGCGTCGTGGACGTCGCCATCTCGAACGGCGTGATCAACCTGTCGTTCCGGAAGCGCTGGGTGCTGCGTGAGCTCCATCGGGTGCTCAAGCCGGGCGGGCGCGTCTCCATCGCCGACATCGTCAGCGCCAAGCAGCTCTCCCAGTCGATCGTCAACGATCCGAAGCTCTGGGCCTCCTGAATCGGAGGCGCTCTCCCGGAGGGAGAGTTGTTCACGCTCTTCGAAGAGGCGGGCTTC
>CALJLC010000010.1 GCA_937982605.1 uncultured Gemmatimonadales bacterium
ACGCTCGCCCGGCTCGGCCGGGACGAGGAGGCCGCCGAGCGGCTCCCCCCGATCACGGCCGGCATGGAGGTCGTCGAGGAAAAGACGTACGACCAGCTCCTCCTCCTCTTCAAGGGCGACCGGATGCTCGAGGATGTCGTCGGGCCCGGCGACGACGTGACGCTGGCGAGCACGACGACCGCCTACGGAGTCGGGGCGTGGCACCTGCTCGAAGGGCGGAGCGACGAGGCGCACGCCACCTGGGAGCGGATCCTGGAGGGCCGCAGCCAGTGGCCCGCCTTCGGTTACCTGGCCGCCGAGGGGGAGCTCGCCCGCTCGGCCGTCCGCTGACCACGCCCGCTCGGGAGCCGCCGATCGTGGAGCCCCCGGCCCGCACGCCCCCGCGCGACCGTCCCGCCATTTCCGCCCTACCCGAGGATCCCCGATGACGCTCGGCCCGACCGCACTCCTGATGATCGCCGCCCTCCAGGCGGCGCCGACGCAGGTCCAGATCACCCCCGAGCGCGCCGAGATCCAGGTGACGGGCACGGCCCGGCTCAGCGTGCAGGTGCTCGACGGCGCGGGCCGTCCGCTGGACGTTCCGGTGCGGTGGATCGCCTCGACGCCGGAGCTCGTGAGCGTCGACGCGCAAGGCGTCGTCACCGGGCTGAATCCGGGCATGGCGCGGGTCACCGTCGTGGTGGCCGGTCGCCCCACCTCGGCCTCGGTGGTGGTGAGGGCGCTCCCGGCCGCGGAGCTGCGAGCCGAGCTGGGCACCGCGGAGCCGTTCGCCGGACAGGTCGTGCCGCTCCGCGTGCGGGCATACAACCGGCTCGGAGAGCCGGTCGACGATCCGGTGCTCCGCTACCGGAGCACCGCCCCGGAGGTGGCCGACGTCGATGCCGCCGGCCTCGTCTTCGCACGCGCTCCCGGCTCGGCGACGATCGAAGTGAGCGGGGCGGGCGTGCGCGCCTCCACCACCCTGACGGTCCGGCCCGACCCCGGGCTCCGGTACGCGCTGGAGCCGCTCGAAGCAGAGGTGCGGACCGGGGATGTCGTCCGGTTCTCGGCGCGCGCCACCACGGCCGACGGCGCGCGCGTGCCCGCGTTCCCCGAGTGGTCGCTCGGCGGCGTGGGCGCCCAGCTCGAGGACGAAGCGGGGCAGGGCGTCTTCGTGGCCGAGGAGCCCGGTACGTACCGGGTGACCGCGCGCATGGGCGAGAACGACGTCGTGAGCGCGGTGGTCACGGTCGAGCCCCGCGGGGCGGACGCCGAGCTGATCCAGGTCGGGCGCGGCGGGATCTCCGAGCACCACTCGGGCGACGTCTGGGTCTTCGAAGGTGTGGACGGGCGCGACTATGCCTACATCGGGACCTTCCTGTGGGACTGGATGAAGGTCTGGGACGTCACCGATCCGTCCAATCCCGTGCTCACCGACTCGATCCAGCTCGACGCGCGCCGGATCAACGACGTGAAGATCCACCCGAACAACCGCATCGGAATCGTCACCCGGGAGGGGGCGTCGAGTCGCCGCAACGGGATGGTGCTCCTCGACCTGAGCACGCCGGCGCATCCGACGATCCTGTCGGAGTACACCGAGACGCTCACCGGCGGGGTGCACAACGTCTGGATCGTCGGCGAGGAAGATCTCGTCTACGCGGTGCACAACGGCACGCGCGCCGTGCACGTCATCGACATCTCGAACCCGGCCGCGCCGGTCGAGGTGGGGCGGTGGGGGATCGACAACGAGCAGCGCTCGCTGCACGACGTGATCGTCCAGGACGGCTACGCCTACGTTTCGTACTGGGACGACGGCGCGGTCATCCTCGACGTGGGCGCCGGCACCCACGGGGGCACGCCGACCACGCCCGCCTTCGTAAGTCAGTTCAAGTATCCCATCGGAAATACGCACGTAGCATGGCGTTACGGGCAGTACCTGTTCGTGGGAGACGAGATCTTCCCAGAGGGGTGGGACGCCGATTCGGCGATCCACGCGCGGGGCTACATCCACGTGCTCGACGTGAGCGACATCGAGAATCCGGTCGAGGTCGCGAAGTACGAGGTGCCCGAGGCAGGGGCCCACAACGTCTGGGCCGAGGACGACAAGCTGTACGTCGGCTACTACCAGGGCGGGCTGCGCGTCCTCGACATCTCCGGCGAGCTCCGCGGCGATCTGTACGCGCAGGGTCGGGAGATCGCGACGATTCTGACCACCGACGACCAGACGACCACCCCGAACTGGCCGATGGCGTGGGGCGCCCAGATCTTCAAGGGCCGGATCTACAGCTCGGACCTCAACTCCGGGCTCTGGATCACGGAGCTCAAGGAGCGGCCCCGCGTCGTCTTCTGATGGGCCCCCGGTCACGAGCTACGGGCTCGACTTCGGGGCGGCCCGCGCCGCCGTCGCCCGCCACGCGGAGCGCACGCCGCTCCTGCGCGCCGCGGATCTCTCCGACCGGCTCGGCCGCGACGTCCTCCTGAAGCTGGAGTGCCTGCAGCGCACCGGCTCGTTCAAGGTCCGTGGGGCGGCGGCCCGCCTGGAGTCGCTGACGCCCGCGGAACGCGCAGCCGGGGTCGTCGCGTGCTCGAGCGGCAACCACGGGCGCGCGGTCGCGTGGGTGGCCGGACGTCTCGGCATCCCCGCCACGATCTTCGTGCCGGAGTGGGTCGATCCGGTGAAGCTCGCCGGGATCACGGCGGCCGGCGCCGCAGCACGCAGGGAAGGGGAGAGCTTCGACGACGCGGAGGCGAGCGCGCTGGCGTATGCGCGTGACGTCGGAGCCACGTACGTGTCGGCGTACGACGACCCGCACGTGATCGCCGGTCAGGGCACGATCGCCTTCGAGATCGCGGACGCGCTGGGCGGCCCACCGGCCGAAGTGGTGGCGCCGCTCTCCGGCGGGGGGCTGATCGGCGGGATCGCGGCGGCCTTCGCCGCCGTCGGTGAGGACCGGCCCCGCATCGTCGCCGCCTCGGCCGAGCGGGCGGCGGTCATGCTGGCGAGCGTGCGTGCGGGCCGGCCCGTCGAGCTGCCCGAGGAGGAGACGCTGGCCAACGCGCTCGCCGGCGGGATCGGGCCGGACAACCGGCACTCCTTCCCGCTGGTGCGGGACCGGGTCGACGCGCACGTGACGGTCACGGAGGCGGAGATCGCGGCGGCGATACGCTACGCGGTCGAGCGGCTCCGCCTGGTGGTCGAGGGGGGCGGCGCGGTGGCGCTCGCGGCGCTGCTCGGTGCCGACGCCGCACCGGAAGGCCACGAAGGCGGAGCGGGCCGGCGGGGCCCGCTCGTGGCTGTCCTCAGCGGCGGCAACGTCGGCCTCGACACCCTGGCCCGGGTTCCTGCCGGATAGCGGGAGGTCGAGAGGGGGGCGCGGGAGCCGTCCGGGCCGGTGCGCTACGGGATCAGGCGCGGCAGCAGCAGGCCGGCCGGACCCTCGAGCCGGAGCCGGGCCCTGGCCGAGAGCGGCGTCGGCTGCGGGTTGACCTCGACGACCGCGCCTCCGGCGGCGTGGGTCACCTCCGGTACGGACGCGGCCGGGTAGACCAGGGCGCTCGTGCCGACGACCAGGCAGACGTCGGCCGCCTCGGCGGCGGCGAACGCCGCACCCAGGACGTCGGCGTCGAGCGGCTCGCCGAACCAGACCACGTCGGGTCGCTTCAGCGCGCCGCACGCGTGGCACCGGGGCAGCGTCTCGCGCCGGCCGCCCTCGACCGGCCCCGCGCCCACCTCGCTCTCCTCAGGGATGCCGAAACCGGCTACGAAGCCAACACTGGCGACCGCATCGTTCACTGGCAGCGCCGCCTGATCGCGCGCTACAGCCGCAATCTTGCGATTACCGAATCCTCCATCGTCGCCGGCGTCTACGACCTCACGCTCGCCGCCCGTTCCATCGTCGACGACAATTACGCCTGGGAGGTCTGGCAGGCGGCCAATCAATACCCGTGGCAGATCGACACCGGCGAGCCGGAAACCGTCCGTCTCTCTGGCGATCAGGTGTGGCGCAACACCCGCAGAATCCGCCTCCGCCGGCGCCTGCCCCGGCCCAAGCAACTCCTCCGGCCGCGCGGACTGAAGGACCGTCCCGCGGAAAAGACCCGCGGGGAATGGAGCCAGTCCCTCTCCGGCGACTCCATCTGCTCCTATCCCCCGGAAGATCTGGTA
>CALJLC010000011.1 GCA_937982605.1 uncultured Gemmatimonadales bacterium
CGGACATGGGAATCGCGACCGCCGGAGGGGAGCGATGAGCAGCGAGACGAAGATGAGCGACTGCGAGGCCGTCGCGCGCGCGCTCTGGGACTACCTGGACGCGGAGCTCGACGACGCGACGCTGGCGGAGATCCAGGCGCATCTCGACGGCTGCCAGCCGTGCCGCACGCACGCCGACTTCGAGCGGCGGCTCCTGGACGCGCTCTCGCGGCTGCGGCGGGAGCATCGTGACCTCGACGCGCTCCGTGACAGGGTCGAGGCCGCGCTCGCGCGAGCGAGGCAGGAGCGTTGATCGCCCCGCAGGGGGCTTCGCACCCGGAAGGCGAAGGCGGTCGGGACCCGCACGCCCGCTCGGTCGGGGACGGCTCCGATCCGCGGCTTCCCTGGCCTCCGCCGGCGCTCGGACGCATCCAGGGGGACCTCTCGGCCCTGGTGCGGAAGCTCGGCCTGGCGGCGGCGGTGTTCGTGCTGCCGCTCCTGGCCGTGCTGACGGTTCCCGAGGGACAGCCCGGGCTCGGACCGCTCGGCGACGCGTGGTGGGTGACCGTCGTGACGTCCCTGATCGGCGGCCTGTTCCTGGCCGACGCGGTCGTGACCGCCGTGCGCCTGGTGTTGCGGGTGCGCCGGGCGCTCGCGGAGGGCTATCCGCTGCGGATCGTCGGGCTCGCGGTCTCGGACCGCGATCGCGACCACGGACATCTCCTGCAGGGCGTGCGTGCCTACTCGTCCGTTCCGGAGGAAGTCCGGGGCGTCATCGCGCGAGCACGCCTGATGAGCGCGGCGTTCCTGGCCGCCGGCTCGGGCTGGCTCGTCTTCGGCTTCGGTCTCCTGGTGGTGCTGGCCGCTCGCGGCCTCCTGTCGCCCGCGGGGCTGGCCGTCTGGACGCTCGCGCCGGCGGCGCTGCTCGGGGCGGCCGGACTCGTGATGCGGGCCATCGAGGGCTCGCTCGCCGGTCGGGCGCGCCGGGAATGGTACCGCCATCCGTGGGCGCTCGATCTCGTCCGCCAGGACGTCGAGGCGTGGAAGAGCGCCGCGCTGGAGTACGGCGTGACGGCGGACCGCGGACGGCCGAGGGGCCTGGCCGTGGCGGCCGCGGCGATCGTCGTGGCGGCGCTGGTCACGTTGCTCCCGCCCGCGACCCTCGTGCCGGTGTCGTCGGCCGGAGCGGTCCTGGCCGAGCTGGCCAGCGGGAGCTACGGCCGGACGCAGACGCGGGCGGCCGAGGCCGAGGCGTACCGGTCGTACCGGGTCGACCCCGACCCGGGCCTGTCGGCCGAGGAGGCGGGCGAGCTGCTCAACGTGGTGGCCTGGGTCGGTGCCGACCGGGACCCCGTGCCGGGTCAGCGGGCCCCCGCGCGCGGCTACGCCGACGGGTGGTTCCCACCGGACGCCCCGGCCTCCCTCTCGGTGCAGATTCCTCCGCTCTGGACGGACTCGGTATGGATCCGGGCCGATGCGGGGCTCTCCGCGGAGGAGATCGATTACCTCCGGCGCGTGGCCGCGCACCCGGCGCACGCGGAGCTGGAGCGTCTGGCCCGCGCCGGAGCGCTGGACTTCGCCGGGGGCGTATACGAGATCCCCCTGCCCCCCGGCACCACGGTGTACGGGCTCCCCGTTCCGCGCTTCCACTCCCTCCGCCTGGGCGCGCACGCGCACGTCGCCGCGGCGGCGCTGCACTCGGCCGAGGGTCGCCACGACGAGGCCGTGCGCATGACGCAGGAGGTCGTGAGCGTGGGGCTCCTGCTCCTCGACGAGTCACCGATCCTCATCGGGACCGTCGTGGGAGCGGTCGTCGCCGACATCGGCGGTCAGGCGCTGCGTCAGGCGCTGCGCCGGGCCGGGCGGGAGGAGGCGCTGGAGGGGCTGGACGCCTCGGTCGGCGCCGCGTACCGCGCCGCACGCCTTTCCGCGTCGGGCCGCGGCGCCGCTCGACCCTCCGGAGACGACTTCCTGCGGCGTGCCCGCGCCATCGCCGCGGACACGACCGCGGTGCGGGGCCTGCGCTGGGAGTTCGCGCACACTTCGGCGGTCGCCACGCCGTGCCGGAACATGCGGACGATCGTCTTCGGTCCGGGCCCCGAGTACGAGGAGTGGCTCGACGGCGTGCGCGAGTCGCTCGTCCGCTACGAAGCCGAGGGCGCGCTCTTCGCCATCGCGGAACGGGGCCTCGCGAGCGAAGATGCCTCTTCGTCGCTCCTGGCCCGCGTGCTCACGGCGGCCATGGGCGGCGGCGACGCACCCGCGAGCTGCGCCCGCTTCATCGCGACGCTCGAGGAGATGAGCTGACACCAGAAGGAGCACCATGAGCATCACCGACTCCCGGAACCGCCACACCCGATTCCACCTCTCCGGGCTCCACCTCCTCGCGGTGTGCTGCCTCGCGCTGGCCGGGTGCGCACAGGCTGCGGACGAACCCCGCTTCCGGATCGCCGTGCTCACCTTCCAGCACGAGACGTGCACCTTCTGCCCGGGCGGCGACATCGGCGTCGACGACTGGCTCGAACGCCTCTCCGGAGACGAGGTGCTGACCTCGGGTTCGTACGTGCGCGGCTTCGTGGCGCAGGCCCGCGACTACGGAGACATGGAGCTGGTCGGCCTCCGTTCGCCCTCGGGCGTCTTCGGAGGCTCGTCGCGGAGCTGGAACACCCAGGAGGCGTACGAGGAGTTCGTCGGAGCGATGATCGAGGACCTGCGCGCCGCGATGCCGGTGGACGGTGTCTATCTCGCCCTGCACGGCGCCATGGGCGTGCGCGGCGTGCCACGACCCGAGGCCGAGCTCGCCCGGCGCGTCCGTGAAGTCGTGGGCCCCGGCGTCCCGATCGCGGGCAGCTTCGACCTTCACGGCAACGAGGACGAGGAATTCCTGCGTCACGCGGACTTCGCGTTCGTCACGAAGCGCTACCCGCACTACGACGCCGCCCTGCAGGGCGCTCGCGCCGCGCGAGCCATCCACCGCGTCGCGTCCGGGACGTACCGACCCACCACCGCCACGCGCAAGCCGGGGATCATCACCGCCACGGTGCACCAGTGGACCGGGCAGTCGCCGTCCATGGACATCATGGAGCGTGCGCGGCGGTGGGAAGCGCGCGAGACGGACGTCTTCGTGAGCGTCTTCTACGGCTATCCGTGGAGCGACGTACCGGACGTGGGCGCGACCGTGCACGTCATGACGAACGGCGACCAGGCGCTCGCGGACGAGATCGCCGACGACATGAGCGACTTCATGTGGCGGGTGCGTGAGGAGTTCGCGGTGGGGTCGTACCCACTCCCGGACGAGGCGGCGCAGATCGTTCGACGCGCCGTCGACGCGGGGGCGGTGCCGGTGGCCGTCGGCGATCACTCGGACCGACCGGGGGACGCAACGCACATCCTGCGGGCGTTCCGCCGGGCGGGGGTCCCCCGGGTGCTGCACGGGGCCATCAGCGATCCGGCCGCGCTCGACGCGCTCGCCGAGGCCGGAGCGGAGCCCGGTGACCCCTTCGACCGTGCCATCGGGGGCTTCACCCCGTCGGGCGGCACGCCGGAGCGCATCGTCGGCACGCTCGCCTTCCTCGGGTCGTGGCAGGGGTACGACCGCGTGGCGGTCGTCTCGTTCGACGAGGGAAGCGCGGTGATCATCGTGCCCGCGTACACGCAGATCACGGACCCGGAGGCGTTCCGCTTCGGCCCCGTCGCGCCGGAGGACTTCGACGTCTTCGTGGTGAAGTCCCGCGTGCACTTCCGGAGAGGATTCGACGAGACCGGCTTCGCCCCCACGATCGTCGTCGTCGAAGCCCCCGGCCCCTTCGTCGGCACGACCTATCTGGACGCCCTCCCGTACGAGAACGTGGATCTGAGCAGGCTCTACCCGTACGGGACGCCACCCGGTCGCTGACGAGGGACGTCCCCCCACGGGGGATTCCGGCGATCCCCTACGCGTCGGATCCCGCGCCGGCGTTACGTTTCGGCCGCGTGGTCGGGCATCGGTCCCGGCCGGGGGGTGGCGGCACGAGGAGGCGTGGCATGGACGGGTTCGGGGGAGCGCGAGGCAGGCTCCGGGCCGCGGCGGCGGCGGTCGTCGCGATGACGCTCACGGCGTGCGGCCTCGGCATCGTGGCCGGGGCGGACTTCGCTCCGGGCATCGACTACGCCCGCTACGCCTCGTT
>CALJLC010000012.1 GCA_937982605.1 uncultured Gemmatimonadales bacterium
ATGCCGAGGGCTCCTTCGTCGAGCGCCTGGACGGGGCGCTCCGGGCGCTGGCTCGGCTGCGCTGCTTCGATCTGGAGCTCGGGAGTATGCTCGCGCGTCTCACCGCGGCGCTGCACCTTGTGCAGGACGTCGGCCGCCGCTCGGGTGGGCACGCGGCCTCCGTCGACCACGACCCCGAGCGACTGGAGGAGCTCCGGGCTCGCCTGGACCGGATCGCCCGCCTCAAGCGAAAGTACGGCCCCGAGCTCGCCGACGTGCTGGAGACCGCCCAGAGGGTCCGCACGGAGCTGGCGGACTTCGACGACGCCGACCACGATCTGGAGCGGATCCGGAAGGAGCGCCACGAGGCGGTCGAGGCGCTCTCGTCCGTGGCGGCCGAGCTGAGCGCACGCCGTCGGGCCGCCGCAGAGCGGCTCGAGGAGTCGATCGCGCCCGTGCTCCCGGAGCTCGGGCTGGACGGCGCGACGTTCGAGGTGCGGCTCACGACGCACGATCCGATCTCGAAGGGCGGCGCCGAGAGCGTGGCGTTCCTCGTCTCGCCGAACCGCGGATTCGAGCCGATGCCGCTGGCCAGGATCGCCAGCGGCGGGGAGCTCTCCCGGATCATGCTCGCGCTCAAGGCGATCCTTGCCGCCGTCGACCGCGTACCCGTCCTCGTCTTCGACGAGATCGACGCCGGAGTGGGGGGCGTCGTGGCGACCGCGGTCGCACGGAAGCTCGCCGAGGTCGCCGCGCGCCATCAGGTCTTCGTGGTCACGCACCTGCCCCAGGTCGCGTCGCGGGCCGCGGCGCACCTGCTCGTCGAAAAGGGCGCCCGCGACGGTCGCACCACGACCGCGGCGCGGCTGCTGGAGGGCGACGCCCGGGTGGAGGAGATCGCCCGCATGCTGGGCGGGGACCCGGAGTCGACCACGTCGCGCGAGCACGCGCGGGAGCTCCTCGGGCACTGACCGCGGTCGAGCCGCGCGGGAGCGGCGGCGCTCCCCGCCGCCGAGGGGTGCGCGACCCGCTCAGCTCTGGCCGCGCGGGCCCCAGAGACGCTGGAAGATGCGCACGCCGGCCTCGACCCGCGTGACCGCCGGCGTCTGCCCGCCGCTGCCGGCGTAGCTGTGGACGACGCGGAAGTGGACCTCGACCGGGTAGCCTTCCGCGCCCGCTCTCCACGGCGCGACCGCGTCGTAGCGGAGGCCGCCCCCGATCTGGTGCTGTTCCACCCGGCTCTCGGCCTCCAGGACGGTCACGTCGAGACCGGCGTCGGGCACCAACAGGGCGTAGCGGTCGGGGTTCTTCCGGAAGAGTCGGTACTCGGCGTGCAGCGAGAGCGCTTCGGTCACGTGGAGCTGCGGGGCGATGCCCACGATCAGGTAGTCGCCCGGGTCGAAGGTCACCTCACGACGGGTCGAGAGCGGCGCGAGGACGACCTCGGGCGCGGCGACCCGCTTCGTGAGCGTCGTCGAGCCCTGGATGCCGTACCGCGCACCGGCCGTCAGCCCGAGCAGACGACCGAAGCGCAGGGTCGCCGTCGCTCCGCCCTCGAAGTCGAGCTGGGCGTCCGAACGGGCGATGTCGAGAAGGTCGTCCGGGTCCTCGTTCGTCCCCGTCGGAAGTCGCGTGAGGAAGCTCGCCGTGACCCGGTATCCGAGCCACGGACCGGCGGCCCGGGCTTCCGCCCGGTCCACCGGGAAGGTCCGGCCCCCGGTCCATTCCGGCGTCAGGTTGTCCAGGAGACGCACGCGCGCCGACAGCTCGAGGTCTCCCGGACCGTGGAGGAGCTTGCGCGTCTGGAGCGGCGCCGCCTCGATGCCCCCGCCGGCGAGCGTGGGCAACAGGGCGAATCCGTCCGACGTCACCCGGTCCGAAGCGAGGAGGAGCGGCGCCAGCCCGCCGAGCCCGGCCGCCGTCAGATCGGCGCTCAGAGACGCGGCTTCGGCCGTGAGGGCATCCGCCGACGGCGTCCCCGCGAGCGGGAAAAAGGGCGTGGCCGAGTAGGCCGCGTCCATCGCCGAGGAGAAGGCCGCGGCGCGGGCGGCGAGCGCCTGGGCGTCCGTGCACGCCGCGCTCGGCCCGCCCGCGCAGATCGACGTCGCGCGCTCGCCGGCGGCCACGTCGGCGCCGGACGCGCTCGCCAGGAAGAGCTCCACCCCCGAGGCGTTGAAGACGGTCGGGCTCACGCCGAGGTTGCCCGCGACCGTGTCCGGCACGAAGAGCTGATCGACGACGGTTCGCGTCTCGACCCAGGGGAGAACCCCGCCGACGGTCAGCCAGTCGAAGACCCCCACGTGGAGCCCGAAGTCGATCGTCGTGACGTCGTGCTTGATCCGGGTCGAGGTGGCTCCGAGCACCGGATCCCACGCGGAGAGCCCGGTCGCGTCCCGGACCGCCCCCTGCAGCGCGGGCATGCCGGGAAAGAGCGAGAGCGACGTCGGGTCGGTCAGATCCCGACCGATCGGCTCCAGCTCCTCCGTGCCGTCCGGCGCCAGCCCGAATCGACGGTTCCAGCTCGAGAAGACCAGCCCGAGCTGCGCCCGGGCCCGACCGTGCGGCACCAGCGTGTGCTCGAGCACCGAGCCGGTCCGGGCCTGCTGCCCAGCGACCTCCGCCGACGTGGCCGGCAGCGTCGACGCGAGCAGGAGAAGGGCCACCGCCGGCAGGCTGGATCGCATGCGAGAGCAGGGAAGGAGAAGGGCCGCGGCGGCCGCCCCGAGGGACGTTTCGGCACGGGGTCCGAAACGGGCGTAAGCCAGTGAACATAAGGGTTTACGGGGATCCGAGGAACTCGGTTCCCGGCCCCGAACGCTGTTGACCCTCCCACGGCATCGTTCTAGCTTGACTGTCGCGTCACGTGCGGGAATAGCTCAGTTGGTAGAGCACAACCTTGCCAAGGTTGGGGTCGCGGGTTCGAGTCCCGTTTCCCGCTCTCGCTGAGGCCGCTGTCACCCCGACCCCGAGCCATGTCCCGAGCGACGCGAGGGCACGGCGAGGGGAGGGGGCGGAGGACGGGGCCGCAGCATGCTGGAATGACCCGAAGCTGGGTCGCAGGATACGTCGCGGGGTGGAGCAGTCTGGTAGCTCGCCGGGCTCATAACCCGGAGGTCGTGGGTTCAAATCCCACCCCCGCCATGCAGGTGCAGCGTCGGGCAGCCGGCCCACGGGTCGCCTGCCCGTCGTCGTGAACGGGCGGTTAGCTCAGTTGGTTAGAGCGCTACGTTGACATCGTAGAGGTCACAAGTTCGAGTCTTGTACCGCCCATGGGAAGCAGGTCCCTCGCCCCGCGGAGCGGGGTTCGGGACGAGGGTCCATAGCTCAACTGGATAGAGCATCTGACTACGGATCAGAAGGCTGGGGGTTCGAATCCCTCTGGGCCCATGCAGGAAGCCGCCGGGCTCGCCCGGTGAGCCAGTGAAGTGAAGTGCGGGGCGTAGCGCAGCCCGGTTAGCGCGCCTGCTTTGGGAGCAGGAGGTCCCCGGTTCAAATCCGGGCGCCCCGACTGGAACACCGCGACATGCGACACTGCGAGGGGCGAGGGGCGGTCACCGCCCTTCGCGCTTCGCCCCTCGCGCTGTCGCACGCAGTTTCCGGGTCCGTAGCTCAGCTGGATAGAGCGCTTGCCTCCGGAGCAAGAGGTCGCGCGTTCGAATCGCGCCGGGCCCATGCCGCATCTCGACGCCCCGTCAGGCCCAGCGCCGGGCGGGGCGTCCTGCGTCCCCCTTGCGCCCGGAGCGGGGCGCGGCTGTCTTCCTGCGGCGGCACGGTGCCGCCCGATCAGGAGGCACGCCATGCCCGGCCCGCAGCGCGAGCTCGATGGCCCGGTGTCAGGGAACCGGGACGATGCCGAACTGCCTTCGCTCCGGGCCGAGTTGCCCCCACGCGAGGGTGGCTGGCCGTTGTGGGTTTGGGTGCTGGTCGCCGCCGCCGCGCTGGCCGTTCTCCTCGTCGCCGTGAATGCCAGGCTGTCCTGGTTCTGAATCGGACCACTCCAACCACACCCATCGCCACGACCGGAGCAGCATCATGCCCCGCACCATTGCCTTGACCGTGTTCA
>CALJLC010000013.1 GCA_937982605.1 uncultured Gemmatimonadales bacterium
CCGATCACGTACTGGTCGAGGATGCCCTTGATCTCCTCGGGCGTCGGAGACGGGACCGTCTGTTCCTGGGCCTCGCGCTCCTCTTCCTCCGCGAGGATCTCGTTGCAGAGCGAGATGCACTCGTTGCAGATGTACACGTTCGGTCCGGAGATGAACTTCTTGACGCTCTCCTTGGACTTCCCGCAGAAGCTGCAGCGCAGGTGCTTGTCCGTCATCGCCGACTCCTCGTTCCGGACCTACTCGGCGTCGTCCGAGTCGGCCGGCTTTCCTTCGATCGTCTTCACCGGACCCTCGAGCACCCGATCGATCAGCCCGTACTCGCGCGCCTGCTCCGGACTCATGAACCGGTCCCGGTCCACGTCGTCCGCGATGCGCTCGATCGGCTGGCCCGTGTGCTTAGCAATAATACCGTTCAGACGCTCGCGGATATGCAAGATTTCCGCTGCCGCGATCTCGATGTCCGCGGCCGTTCCCTGAGAGCCGCCCGACGGCTGGTGCAGCATGATGCGGGCGTTGGGCAGGGCATTGCGCTTCCCCTCGGCGCCCGCGGCGAGCAGCACGGCGCCCATCGACATCGCCATGCCCACGCAGAAGGTCGAGACCGGCGCCCGCAGGTGCTGCATCGTGTCGTAGATGGCCAGGCCGGCGTACACGGAGCCGCCCGGCGAGTTGATGTACATGTAGATGTCGCGCTCCGGGTCCTCGGCGTCGAGGAAGAGGAGCTGCGCGACGATGATGTTCGCGACGTTGTCGTCGACGGCCGCGCCGAGGAAGACGATCCGGTCCATGAGGAGCCGGCTGAAGATGTCGTAGCTGCGCTCCCCACGGCTGGTGCGCTCGATGACGTACGGCGGATAGATGGCCATTGGGTTCTCTTCGGACCCGCTCAGCGGCGCGGGGCCTCGGTGAAGCCGGACTGTTCCATGAGGAAATCGAACACGGCCTTCTCGGTCAGCTCCCGCTCGAGCGTCTCGATCCGTCCGGCCTTCTGCAGCTCTGCATACACTTTCGCCGCGTCGGTGTTGTTCGCCTCCGCGATCTCCTCGACGCGAGCGTCGATGTCGTCGTCCGAAGCGTTCAGGCCCCGGGCCTCCGCGACGCGGTCGATCACGAGGATGCGCTTCACGGCACGCTCGGCCTCCGGCCGGATCTGCTCGCGGAAGTCGGCGAGCTTGTCCGGAGGGATCTGCGACGTGTCCCCGATCACGCTCTCGGCGTAGCGCGCGACCATCGACGCGGGCACGTCGAACGGGTTGGCCTCGACGATGAGGTCGAGGAGGCGGCTGCGCACCACCTGGTCGGCCTGCTGTGCGGCCTCCTTCTCCATGTCCTCGCGAACCTTGGAGCGGAGCTCCTCGAGGGTGTCGAAGTCGCCCACCTGCCGCGCGAGGTCGTCGTCGAGCTGCGGCACCTCGAGCACCCGCCTCGAGATGAGCGTGATGCGGATGCGCTCGCTCTCCCCCCGGCGCGACTCGTCGGGGAAGTTCTCCGGGAAGGTGATGTCGAAATCCTCGGTGGCACCCGGATTCAGCGTCCGGATCGCCGCTTCGATGTCGGGGATCGCGTCTCCCTCGCCCACGACCAGGTCGTAGTCGCGCCCCTCGTCGGCAGGCTCGTCGTCCTCGAGCCGGACGATCTTCACGGAAACGAGGTCACCGTCGGCCGGCATCCCCTCCTCGGCCGGCTGCCAGACGCCGTTCTGCTCCTGGATGCGGCGGAGCACCGAGTCGACCTGCTCGTCGGTGACGTCGTGGGCCGGTCGCTCGACCACGAAGCCGCCGAGGCGCTCCACCGTGAAGACGGGCTCGACGTCGAAGGCGATGGCGAAGGTCAGGTCGGAAGCGGGCTCGTAGGTGAGGTCCTCGATCTCCGCCTCGCTGATCGGCCGGAGCTCGCGGGCGGCGAGCGCCTGGCGGTACGCGGCGCCGACGAGCTTGTCGAGCGTCTCCTGCCGTAGCGCGCCCCCGAAGCGCTGCTCGATGACCCGGCTCGGCACACGGCCCTTCCGGAATCCCTTGAGGCGTGCGCGCGTGGCGAGCTGACGGGCGGCCTTGCGCTCTTCTTCCTGTACGATGGCGGCCGGGATCGTCACGCTCATGTGACGACGCCAGCGCTCGCCTTCCTCCACCGAGATCTGCAGGGAGGATGCGTCGAGGTTCATGCGGCTCGCGGGTACCGATGGAAGGAGGTGCGAAGTGCGAAAGGGGGGACTCGAACCCCCACGGCACGAGGCCACGGGATCCTAAATCCCGCGCGTCTACCAATTCCGCCACTTTCGCGCAGACCGAAAGATAAACTGCAGGGAAGGGCACTTGAACCGCGGGGCGGCAATGCGACGACGGCTGCCTACGTGGTCGTATCGCGCGAAGGGGGCGCAGGGCCCTTCGAGCCCTCCGCCCCCTTCGTCGATCGTGCCCGGTCACCGCTTGAGCGGTGATGCGCCGCGGCGTCGCGGAAACGCTTCCCTCTACGGCATCCTCACGTTGACGAAGCGTTGACCGAACTCGGGGTGCTCGAAGTACAGAGAAACGATCTCCCCGGCCTCCACACTCTCCAAGGAGGTGCGGACGTCGTCGGGGCGCTCGATGTCGCTGTCATTGATGCGGGTCAGCTTCCAACCGGTGTAGCTGCCTACGCCTCTGCGCTCGGCGGCGCTCCCGCTGA
>CALJLC010000014.1 GCA_937982605.1 uncultured Gemmatimonadales bacterium
CCCCGCGGGGCTCGCGTCGGGCGACGTCGTCGAGGTCGCCGCCGCGGTGGTGCGGCCGCGCTCCGCCTAGGCCGCGCCGCCGCCCGGGGCTTCCCGGGAGGCTCTCCGCGCGTCGGACGCACGCCGCCCGCCGACGACCAGCGAGCCGACCAGGACGACGAGGAGTCCCCACGAATGCACGTTGTGCAGCCCGGCCGCCCACGGTGACACCCGCGGCATCACGCCGGCGTCCGCCGTCATCGACGCCGCCAGGATCGTCGGAATGAAGAAGGGGAGCAGGAAGGGATAGGTGTACACGGCCACGGCGAGGAGGTTCTGAGGGCGGTACGGTCCGATGCCCGCCGCCTCCCCGGTTCCCTGCGCCGGCGGCCCGACGGCGAGGATCGCCACGGCCGAGTGCGTGGTGAGCACGGTGGCCGCGGAGATCGAGGCGAAGATCCACCAGGCTGTGCCGGACGCCGTCCGGGCCCGGCGGCCGATCGCGCGGATCACCCGCTCGAGCAGCCCCGACGCCTGCAGCCCGCCGACGAGCCCCATGAGCAGCAGGGTGAAGATCGACACGCCGAAGGCGCGCCGCATGCCGTCGAGGAGGAGGCCCGTGGCCGTGAAGGCGTCCCGGTCGATCGCCATGAGGTCGGAGGGGCCGAAGCGGCCGAGCAGGAGTCCCAGCGCGGCCGCCGACCCCACCCCGCTGAAGAGCCCGACGACGAGGTGCGCCCGGCGCAGGAGGAGGGTCAGCACGAAGGCCGGCACGACGAGCATCACCAGGCCGAGGCGGTCGGTCGACTCGGGCGCGGCGAGGCCCGTCGGGCCCGTCGCTCCGATGGCGGGCTCGCTCGCACCCCCGAGCACGACGAACGTCAGGAGCGCGGCGGCCGCGGCCGGAAGGGCGTACGCCATGCGGGAGCGCACCACGCCCCCCAGGTCGGCCCCCTGCGTCGTCGCCGACGCGATCGTGGTGTCGGAGATCGGCGACACGTTGTCCCCGAAGGTGGCGCCGGCGAGGATCGCGCCGATCGTGAACGCCGGATCGCCGCCGAGCGCCCCGGTGGCCGGGTAGAGGATGGGGGCACACACGAGGATCGTGCCGAGGCTCGTCCCGGTGGCCGTCGAGAAGACCGCGGCCACGAGGAAGACCGCGGCCACCCAGCCTCCACCCCCGACCCCGGCCGCCCCCGCCACCCCGACCAGCGCGTCGACGAGGCCGCTCTCTCGCAGCAGCACGCCCATCATCCCGGCCAGGAGCCACGCGAGAACCAGGAGCATGACGATGCGGTGGCTCATCCCGTCGACGACGGCCTCCGCGTAGCGGTTCCGGTCTCGCGCCAGGAGGAGCCCGACGCCCATCGCCCCGACGAGCACCGGTCCGAAGCCGGTCTCGTCGGGGGCGCCCGAGAGGCCGAGCCAGGAGACCCCGCCGAGGAAGACGAGGAAGGGCGCGAGCGCGCCGAGCCACCCGCCCCGGAAGGCGAGGAGGTCTTCGGGCGGGGGAGGGGTGCGCGTGGCGTGGTCCACGGCGTCTCCGAAGGCGCGGCGGGGTCGTGTCCGGGCGGGCGCAATCCTACGTTCGAGCCGCTCCGCCCGCACCTCGCCCCCCGACCCGAGGATCCCACGGTGACCGCCCACGACGAGTTCGAGCTGTACGACCTGCGCGTCGAGGTCGTGGCCGGCGAACGACCGATGGTGTGCAACCACGCCCCAGGCGACTACTTCGAGCTCTCCGGCGAGAACCTGCGGTTCCCGCCCGGCCAGACGTTTCCTCTCTACCCGCTCGCGGCGCTCCTCCCGATCCTCCCGGCGAAGCAGCGCGAGACCGCACCGGCCGACTGGATGACGACGGACATGGAGGTGGCCTGCCCCGATCCGTTGTGCGGCGCCCGCTTCCGGATCACGCGCACGGGCCGCACCACCTTCCGCCACTCGGACGTGACGCACGTGCCGATGGACGCGCCGGACGACGTGTGATCGAGCGCGGCGAGCTCGCACCGGGCTACTCGATCTCCCGGATCATCCACGGCGGGTGGCAGTTCTCGGCCGGGCACAGGCTCGGCGGGGCGGCGCTGGACGACGCGATCGAAGTCCTGGTCGAGTCCGCGACGCTCGGCGTCACCACCTTCGACTGCGCCGACATCTACACCGGCGTCGAAGAGCTCTACGGGCGCTTCCTGCGCCGCTGGAGGACGACGTCCGCGCCCGCGCCGATCCAGATCCACACGAAGTTCGTTCCCGACGCCTCGGTGCTCCACGAGGTGGACCGGTCGTACGTGGACCGGATCGTCGACCGCTCCCTCGAGCGGCTCGGGGTGGAGCGGCTCGACCTCGTGCAGTTCTACTGGTGGAGGGACGAGGTGCCGGGGATGGAGGACGCCGCGCTGCGCCTCTGCGCCCTGAGGGACGCCGGCAAGATCCGCCACGTCGCGGTGACGAACCTGGACGTTCCGCGGCTGCGTCGCCTCCTGGACGCGGGCGTCGAGCTCGTGTCCGACCAGGTCCAGTACTCGGTGCTCGATCGCCGGCCCGAGCACGGCCTGGCGGAAGCGGCCGGCGCCGCCGGTGTCCGGCTCCTGGCCTTCGGATCGCTCGCCGGCGGCTTTCTCACGCGACGGTGGCTCGGCGCCCCCGATCCGGCGGCGGTGGAGAGCCGGTCACAGACGAAGTACCGGCTCATCGTCGAGGAGTTCGGAGGCTGGGCAGCGTACCAGCGACTCCTCCGGGAGCTGGCCTCGATCGCGGACGCGCACGGGGTCGACGTGCCCGCCGTGGCGATCCGCTTCGTCCTCCAGCAGGCCGGCGTTGCCGGGGTGATCTGCGGCGCGACCCGGCGGGGTCAGATGGCCGGCAACGCGGAGGCCTTCGGCTTCACGTTGTCCGAGGGCGACCTCGCCCGAATCCGACGGCTCACCGAAGCCGCGCCGGGGCCGGGCGGGGACGTCTTCGAGCTCGAGCGCGACCGGGACGGCCCGCACGGCCGCATCATGAAGTACGACCTGAACCGGGCCTGAGACCGCCCCGGCCCGGCTCAGCTCCGCACGAGCCGGCGGTACACGCCGGGCGGCACCCCCACGATCTCCTTGAAGCAGCGCGAGAAGTGGGCCTGATCGGCGAAGCCGGTCCCGAGCGCGATCGAGCTGAGCGACCGACGCCCGTCCAGGATCGCGCGCCGGGCGTCCTCGATGCGCAGCGAGCGGACGTACTCGGCGATCGTCATGTGGTGATGCCGCCGGAAGACTCGGCCCGCGTGCACGGGATGCACCCCGATCTCTTCGGCCAGGTCGGCCACGCGAAGCGTGCTCCGGTAGCCCTCGTGCAGCCGTTCGCGGAGTCGCGCGAGCCAGCCGGGCGGCGCGGATTCCTCGCCGAGCGCGTCGACGCCGGTGACGCACGCGAGCATCTCCAGCACGATCTCCTCGGCGTCGAGCTCCGAGGCGCCGCGAAGGAAGGCCGCGTGCAGGCGGACCATGAGCGCGTTGAGCCGCGTCCCCAGGCACTCGAACGAGCCCGACCGGTAGCTCCAGCCCTCCTCGCGCATGCGCTCGGTCCACTCGGCTCCCACCTCCACGTGGAAGCCGCGCCCCCCCTGATCGCCGAAGCGCTCCCGGTGGGGCTCGTGCTCGGGATAGAAGACGAGCGAGGCGGGTCCCAGATGGCGCACGCCGCGGTCGTGGACTTCGCGGAAGTCGCCGGCGACGAGGAGCGAGAAGAACGGCTGCGCGTGCGCGTGGGCGGAGAGCCGGTGCCCCGGCGCGTACACGGTCTCGGCGAGCGTGAGACCGGAGAGGGATACGGAGTCGCGGCGGGTGCCGTGGAACTCGCCACTGCCTAGCGTTCGAACCATCGAACCTCCGGCCCGGGCCCGGGCGGCGGTCGGCACCCCCCGTTCATCACCCCATCCCATCGTCGGCCGACCTGCCGCCACCGGGCCCTGCCTGTGCCCGAGGAAGTGCACGGCGCGTGCCAAAGCCGGAGTCGGGCACGTATCGAATTGCAGAGCAAAGAGATACAGCGTTCTGGCGTCCCTGGGCGCCGTCGCGGGTGGCGCTCGACTGTGCGGTTCCGGGACGGCGCTGCGCGGTCTTGGGACGCGCCCCGCCGCGCCGAGGCGCCACGGCTCCGGCACCCGTCGTCTCGGCCCGCCTTCCCCGCGGCGGCGCGCCGGGGCAGATTCCGCCCGTGACCGATTCCGGCGTCCTCCCGCTGCCCCTGCGCGACGACCGCGCCCGTGACCGGATCGTCTCCGACCTCGAGCGGAACTTCCTCGTCGAAGCCGGCGCGGGGTCCGGGAAGACGACCGCGCTGGTCCGGCGGATGGTGGCGCTCATCGCCACGGGCACGGCCGACGTCGACGCCATCGCCGCGGTGACCTTCACGCGCAAGGCGGCCGCCGAGCTCCGCGAGCGCTTCCAGACGCTCCTCGAGGCCCGCCTGCACGAGGCGCGCGCCGCGCTGGCGTCAGACGCGGACGACGACGCCGACCTGGTGGTGGAGCGACTGGCACGGGCGCTCGACGAGATCGACCGGGCGTTCGTCGGCACGATCCACTCGTTCTGTGCCCGCCTGTTGCGCGAGCGCCCGCTCGACGTGGGGCTGGACCCGGCCTTCGAGGAGCTTCCCGTGGAAGAGCGGGACGGGCTTCGGCGGCGCTTCTGGGAGGCGTACCTGGAGCGGCTCGCGAGGGACAGCGACCCGCTCCTGGAGGAGCTGGCCCGCGCCGGGCTCTCCCCTTCCAACCTCTATTCGCTCTTCGACCGGATCGTCGAGAACCCCGACGTCGACTTCCCGGCCGAGCAGCTCGACGCTCCCTCGGTCGCGGAGACCGGGGAGATCCGGGCGGAGCTGGAGCGACTCGTCGATCGGGCCCGCGAGCTGATGGACGACGCGCCCCCGACGCGCGGATGGGACTCGCTCCAGAAGAAGCTGAGAGGCCTTCACTTCGAGCGCGACGTCACCGGCTGGGCGGAGCCGCGGGACCTCTTCGAGGCGATCGCGGTCCTCTGCAAGCCGAGCGTCCCGCACAGGACGACCTTCAACCGCTGGCGGGACACGGAGCTGACCCGCCAGCTCGTGTCCGACATCAACGACTTCGGCGTGGGCGACACGCCCGCCGGTCGGCTCGTCGACCGGTGGTACGCGCATCGGTACGCGCTGGCCATCCGGCTCTGCCGCGCGGGCGCCCGCGCCTTCGAGGAGCACCGCATCCGCACCGGACGGCTCGACTTCCAGGACCTCCTCCTGCTGGCCGCTCGTCTGCTGCGGGAGAACGCCGAGGTCCGGAGGCAGCTCGGCCGCCGCTACCGGCGCCTGCTGGTCGACGAGTTCCAGGACACCGATCCCCTGCAGGCCGAGATCATGCTGCTCCTCTCCTCGGAGCCCGACCCGGACCCCGCGGGAGCCGACCCCGAGGGGCCGGGCCGCGACGACCGCCCGAGTCCCGGCGGCGACGCCGGAGCAGGGGGACCGCCGGCACCGGAGGACGCCGCCGACTGGCGCGTCCAGACGCCGCGCCCCGGCGCGCTCTTCGTGGTGGGAGACCCCAAGCAGAGCATCTACCGGTTCCGCCGGGCCGACATCCAGCTGTACGGCTTCGTCCGGGAGCGCTTCGAGGCGTTCGGCACGGTCCTGAGCCTGTCGACCAACTTCCGGTCGCGGCCGCCGATCGGTGACATCGTGAACGACGTCTTCGACTCGGTCGACTTCTTCCCCCCGGAGGCGACCCGTGAACAGGCCGCCTTCGAGCGCCTCGACACGCGACCACCGGCCGGGGAGGTGCCCCGCGAGGGCGTCTTCACGTACTTCCTCGACCCCGAGGCGTCGAACAAGCCTTCGGCGGCCGACGACGACGCGGCCCGGCTGGCCACGTGGATCCGGGACCGCGTGGACGCCGGCGAGCGTCGCCCCGAGGACTTCCTCATCCTCACCCGGGGGCGGGGTCAGCTCGCCGCGTACGCGCGGGGTCTGGAGGCGCGCTCTCTCCCGGTCCAGGTGACGGGGGCCGGGGTGGGGGTCGAGTCCGAGATCCACGAGCTGGGCGTCGTGCTCGAGTGCATGATCGATCCGGCCAACCCGGTGAAGGTGCTCGCCGCGCTCGTGGGTCTCTTCTTCGGCATCGACTACGAGCGCCTCGTGCAGCACCGGCTGGACGGAGGGAGCCTCGACGCGATGCTCCCCGGCGAGCGCGGACACCCCGAGGTGCTGGCCGCGCTGCGCCGACTCCACGGCTGGTGGCGCGCCGGCTCAAACCAGCCCGCCGACGTCTTCATCGGTCGGCTCGTCGGCGAGCTCGGGCTTCTCCCCTACGCCGCGGCCGGGGAGCTGGGCACGCTGCGGGCCGGGGCCCTCCTCTACGCGCTGGACGCGGTTCGGGCCGCGGCCCTGGGCGGAGACACCTCGCTGCCCGGGGCACTCGACGCGCTGCGGGCCGCGCTCGCGCTCAAGGAGGCGGAGGCGCCGCTGGAGCCCGGTCGGCCCGACGCGATCCGGCTCATGAACCTCCACCAGGCGAAGGGCCTGGAGGGCACGGTGGTGGTGCTGGCGGACCCGACGGACCACTCGCTCCGACGACCCGAGGCGCATCTGACGCGTTCCCGGGAGGGGACCGCTCTCGGCTTCCTGCGCGTCTCCGAAGACCGTGGCGGTTACCGGGGGAGTCGGGACCTCGCCCGCCCACCCGGCTGGCTGGATCACGAGGAGGCCGAGGCCCGCTTCGACGCGGCCGAGGAGGTACGCCTCCTCTACGTGGCGGTCACGCGGGCCCGGGAGGAGCTGGTCGTGGCGCGGTGGCCGGAGGGGCGCGGCTCGTCCGCCTGGTCGCCGCTCGACTCCTGGCTCGACCGGCACGCGGAGGTGCTCGAGCTGGAGATCCGTGAGCCCGAGGCGCCGGAGGAGCTCGACCTCCCGCCGGACCGGGTGACGGAGGCGCTGGGCGAGATCGGCGCGGTCCTGGAGGCGCGTGGCCGGCCGACGTCTCGGCATGCGTCCGTGACGAGCGTCACGAAGCCGGAGCCCGCGGGGGACGACCGGCCGCGACGGGCCACCGGCCGGGCGGCGGGGTCGACCGGATCGGAGGCACCGCTGCGTGGCTACTCGTGGGGCAGCGCGGTGCACGGCGCCCTCGCCCTGGCCGCGGCCGACCCCGCGGACGAAGCGCTCCGCGCGGGGTGCCGCGACCTGCTGGTGGAACACGCCCGACCGCTCGACGACCGCGGCGAGCCGACCGAGCTGGACGAGCTGCTCGAGCTGATCCGCTCCGTCCGACGCTCCGACGTGTGGGCCCGCGCCCGCGGCGCGGACCGCATGCTGGTCGAAGTCCCTTTCGCCGTCTCGGGGCTCGACACCGCCGAGACGCCCGAAGCCGATCCCGCGCAGGAAGAAACCGCCGCTCCCGGTCGGCCGCAGCTCGACCTCTTCGGCGGGGAGGCGACCCGGCCGACGGGCCCTGGCGACGGCGCAGCACCGACCGACGACGAGGTCCCGCCGGTGCTCGCGGGCGTGGTCGATTCTCCAGGCGACGCGAACGTTTTTGGCCGGGTCCATCTGGTTGCCGTGCTTGATGGCGTTGACGATTGCCTCTTCGAGAGCCAGGCGCACACCGAAGATGTCTC
>CALJLC010000015.1 GCA_937982605.1 uncultured Gemmatimonadales bacterium
CATCCGTAGGTGCTGGATGCTCCCCTGCGCCCACCGGCGATCCCGTCCGGCGAAGTCTACGACGTTGCCCGGCACGTGCTCCCAGCTGCCGCCGAGGCCGGCCAGCAGCCAGACTCCGTATCCCGCCCGGCGCAGCAGCGCCGCCTCCACGAAGTCGTGGCTGAGCACGGGACCGCCGAGCGGCGGCCGCCCGGGCAGCTCCGGGAGCCTGGCGTGCTCGGCGAAGGGCTCCAGGCGCACGATGGCGTTGTGGCCCCAGTAGTTGGCCGCGTCACCCTGCCAGAAGCTCTGACCCGCGGCGAGCATCGGACTGTAGAGGGCCGCCGCGAACTGGACGAACCGGCCGAAGAGCGTCCGCTGGCGCGCCGGGATCGGAACCGTCTGCAGCAGCCCCGCGCCCGGGTTCGCCTCCATCGTGCGTACCAGCTCGACGAGCGTCTCCCCCGACATCACGCTGTCTGCGTCCAGCACGACCACGAAGTCGTACTCGCCGGCGCAACGTGCGCAGAACTCGCTGATGTTGCCGGCCTTCCGGCCGGCGTTCGCAGGCCGGCGCCGGTAGTGCATCCGGTGCGGGCGCGGGGCCGAGGCGCGCAGCGCCCGCCAGGCCGACTCCTCGGCCCGCGCGAGCGCATCGTCGGTGGTATCGCTCAGGAGGTGGAGGTCGAAGCGCTCGGCTTCCCCCGTCGCCTCGAGCGACTCGGCGACCGCGCGCAAGCCGGCCGTGACCAGCTCCGGGGACTCGTTGTGAGCCGGCATGACGAGCGCCGTCCGGCTCCGGATCGGCGGCGCCGTGGCGCTGCGCGGCCCCGACGGGGGGACACGACGCAGCGTGATCGGGTCGAGGCGCAGCACGCCGAGCGCGAAGCCGATCGCCGCGTTCCAGAAGGAGACGGTGATCCAGCCGAACGTCGGCACGAAGAGCGCCAGCGTGGCGATCTCCAGAGCGGTGATCCCAGCGGCGCCGACGACGGTCGCCATCATCAGCGACGCCGCGCCCGTGGTGCCGACCACGAGCAGCGCGAAGAGCGCGCGGCGGGCGCCGAGGCCCGGGGCCGTCAGGCGGCGCTCGTTCACCGCCCCGCCTCCGGATACCAGGCGTAGCTCCACGTCTCGGTGAGCCGCACCCCGTCCAGCTCGAGCCACACGCGCATGTCCGGCGGCCGGTCGCCGCCGGCGCGCACCAGGAGCGAGGCACGCCACCCGCGCGTGGGGAGCGGCTCGGCCCGCACCTCCTCCAGCGTGCCCGCCAGCGTTTCGGCGTGCACCGTCACGGCCGCGTCGGCGGGCAGGTCGTCGAGCGGACCGCCCGCGAAGTCGATCGCGAAGCGGCGGGCGTCGGTCGACCGAACGCCGGCGTCCGCCACGTCGTCGCCCGCCGGCCGCGCCTCTCCGCCCGACCGGGTCCGGATCACCTGCCCGAGCGTCTGTGCCGGCAGGCGGTCGCCGAAGGTCGTGACCGTGTACCGGTAGCGTCGCTCCTCACCGGCTCGAAACGGCTCGGACGGGACCCAGTACGCGGCGACGTTGTCGGCGTACTCGGTGCGCGCGGGGATCTCGAGCAGCTCGACGCCGCCCTCGCCCCAGCGCTCGCCGTCGGCCGCCCGGACCCATGCGCTCGGGCGCCGGTGGTACTGCGCCTCGAGGTCGAGGTACGACCCGAAGTCGCGTTCCCGCTGGGCCAGGCCGAAGCCGAGTGGATCGACGTCGCGCAGCGACGTGACCCGCAGGCCGCGCAGGTTCCCGAGCGGTCGCCAGATCCACTCGTCGCGGCTCGTGCGCATGAGGAGACCGTCGGAGTCGTGCACGGCGCCCCGGAAGTCGTCGAAGGCGCCGGCGAGGTCGGCGTCGAAGAGGAACATGCTGCTCAATGGCGCGACCCCGAGCTTGCCGACGTCGGTGCGCGCGAAGAGGCGTGCGTCGACCACGGCGGTGGTGCGCTCGCCGGGGACCAGCGCGAATCGGAACGCGCCGGTGACGGACGGCGAGTCGAGCAGGGCGTGGACGACGAGCGTGTCGGCATCGGCGGCGGGGCGGACGAGCCAGAAGGCCCGGAAGGCGGGGAATTCCTCGGGGTGATCGGTCGCGACGTCCACGGCGAGGCCCCGAGCGGAGAGCCCGTACACCTGATCCCGCCCGACGAGCCGGAAGTACGAGGCGCCCTGGAAGACCGCGAACTCGTCCATCCGCTCCGGGGCGTTGATCGGGTAGTGGACCCGGAAGCCGGAGAAGCCGAGTCCGGCGGCCGCTCCCTCCGCCGCGAGCGCGGCGCCCGCGCCGGCCGCCTCTCCGTCGTAGCGGAAGAGCGCCGGATCGAAGGCGACGGCGCGCACCGAGTCCTCGACCAGGTGGATCTCGACGGGCGTGTCGAAGAGGGAGCCCGGGTGGAAGAGCTGGATCTGGAAGCGGCCGCCGTCGCTCCAGAAGGCGCGCTCCGGCCGGAATCGGATCGAGCGGTAGGCGTCGTAGTCGAGCGCGGCCACCGACTCCGGTGAACGCGTCCCGGGCTCCCGGTAGGGAGCCGAGGCGAGCGCGCGGGCCCGGCTCTCGACGAACGCGGCGAGGGACTGGGGGGTAGGCGCAACTCCGTCGGCCCCTCCTGCCACGAGCGCGGGTAGCCGGTTGGCCGCGTCCTCGGCCGGCGGTAGTGTGGACTCCCCTTCGGACCCGCTCTCGCACGCCCCCAGGAGGACGAGCGAGATCAGGACGGCGAGGCGGGAGGGCGGCGAAGCCGACATCGGACTCCGGGAACCGCGAACGGCCAGATGAACGACAGAGCCGGTGGATCGGCCACCGACACGGGCCGCGGTCGCGCGATCGACGGGCGGGCGGGGCTGTTGAGGCTGCTCGCGGCCCTCCTGCTTGTCAATGCGCTCTTCCTGCTGCCGGACATCGTGCTGCTGCGCGCCCGCGGGGCTGCCTGGCTCGCTGCCGAGGCGCTGCTCGTCGGGGCCGCCTTCGCGCTCGCTTCCCGAACGCGGGCGTGGAGGATCGCGGCCGGAGCGGTCGCGGGGGCGTGCGTCGCGGTCTTCGTCCTCGAGACCGCCGAGACGGTCATGTGGACCGCGCTGCGCCGTCCGCTCAACCTCTACCTGGACGTGTGGCTGATCGACTCGGTGCACCACCTCCTCGTGGGGGCCGTCGGCCCGGTCCCCGCGGTCGTCGTCGAGCTCCTCGCCGCGGGGGCGCTGGTCGGCACCGGCGTGCTCGTGGCGCGGCTGCTTCTGCCGCCGGCGCCCGAGGCCGGGCCGGCCTCGCCTTCGACCGGCGCCCCGACCCGTGCGGCGCTCGCGGTCGCCGCCGCCCTGAGCGGCGCCGGCCTGCTCGTCGGTGCCGCGTCCCTGAAGACGTCCCTGCTCGACGCCCCCGTCGCCCGCCTCGCGCGCGACCAGGTCGTCCGCTACGCCGAGACCCGGCGCGACCGCGGCGTCTTTCGCGCCGAGCTCGCCGAAGCGCCGGCCGGCTACGCGGACACGCCGGGCCTCCTGGCCGGGCTCGGCGGGAGCGACGTGATCCTGGGCTTCCTGGAGTCGTACGGCGCCGCGGCCATCGAGGACCCGCGCTACGCCGACGTCGTCGGCCCGCGCCTCGACGCCCTCGAGCGTCGCGTGTCCGAGGCGGGGCTGCACGTCGTCTCCGGTCGGCTGGTCGCGCCCAGTCAGGGCGGACAGTCGTGGTTCGCGCACGGATCGCTGCTGAGCGGCCTCTGGCTCGACAACCAGATCCGCTACGACCTCATGCTCGGCTCCGGGCGCGAGACGCTCATCGACGACTTCCGGCGGGCGGGGTACCGCACCGTCGCGCTCATGCCCGCGATCCAGCTCGCCTGGCCGGAAGGCGTTCGCTTCGGCTACGACGAGGTGTGGGCGCGGTCGGACATCGACTACGCCGGTCCGCCGCTCAACTGGGTGACGATGCCCGACCAGTTCACCTGGTCGTTCCTGGAGACGACGATCCGGGCGCGGGAGCCCCAGCGGCCCCTCTTCGCCGAGGTCGGCCTCATCAGCAGCCACGCGCCGTGGACGCCGATCCTGGACGTCATCGACGACTGGGCGTCGATCGGCGACGGTTCGGTGTTCGCCCGGTGGGAAGGCGCGGGCGAGCCTCCCCAGGAGCTCTGGCTCGACACCGAGCGCGTGCGTGAGCACTACGCCCGCTCGGTCGGCTACGCGGTCGACGTGGCCGCCTCCTACGCGGCGCGCTTCGTCGACGACCGCACCCTCCTGATCGTCCTGGGAGACCACCAGCCTGCGCCGCTCATCACCGGAGACGACGCGCCGTGGGATGTGCCGGTGCACGTCATCAGCGGCGACCCGGGGTTGCTCGAGCCGTTCCTCGACTGGGGCTTCGTCGACGGCGCCTGGCCGCCGCCGTACGACGGCACGACGCTCGGCGTCGACTACTTCCGCGACTGGTTCATCCGCGCGTACAGCGGGAGTCCGGCGCGGGTCACGCGCGCCGGCACGACGCCGCAGGGCGGGGACGGCGGGTCGGGCGGTCACCCGGATGGCTGAGTGGCTGGGGCTCCTGCGCTCCTTCCTCGTCTACTGGCGGCCGGGCCGTCAGGCGGCGCTCCGGCGGCTGTACGAGCCGTTCGCCGGCCCGGGGGATCTCGTCTTCGACATCGGTGCGCACCTCGGGGACCGCTCCGTCGCCTTCGCGGCGCTGGGCGCGCGCGTCGTCGCGTTCGAGCCGCAGCCCTTCGTGGCGGGCTGGCTCCGGCGCGTCGTACGAGACCATCCGCGCATCGAGATCCGCCCGGAGGCGGTCGGCCGGGAGCCGGGGACGGCGCGGCTGGCGGTGAGCCGCCGCTACCCGACCGTCTCGACGCTCTCGGCCCGCTGGCAGGAGCGGGTCTCGGAGGCCAACCCGGGCTTTCGGGGCGTGCGCTGGGACCGCTCGGTGGAGGTGGTGGTCGTGACGCTCGACGAGCTGATCGAGCGGTACGGCACGCCGCGCTTCTGCAAGATCGACGTGGAGGGACACGAGCCCGAGGTGCTGGCCGGGCTGACCCGGCCGCTGCCGGGCCTGTCGCTCGAGTTCGTCTCCGGAGACCTCTCCGCGGCGATCGCGTGCGTGCAGCGCCTCCGGGTGCTCGGGCGCTACGAGTTCAACGTCGTGGTGGGCGAGGAGCGCGCCTTCCGCTGGACGCGGTGGCAGGAGGCCGAGGCCGTCGTCGTCTGGCTCGGCGAGGGGGCCGACGACGTCTCGTCGGGCGACGTCTACGCGCGGCTCGCCGCGGAGGCCGCATGACCGGCCCGAGCCGCGGGTGCGCCCCGTGAACGACGTGGACTCCCGGCGCGTCGTCGTCCTCCCGCTCGCGGCGACGGAGCAGCACGGCCCGCACCTCCCGGCCACGACCGACGCGGACATCGGCCGCGGGATCCTGGACGCGGCGCTTGCGGAGCTGCCCGACGGCTTCGACGTGCGCGTGCAGCCGATGCTCGAGGTCGGGGCCAGCGAGGAGCACCGGTCGTTCCCCGAGACGCGGAGCGTATCCGCGACCGAGCTCGTCGACACGCTCGTGCGCATCGGCGGGGAGGTGGCCGACTCCGGCGCGCGCCGGCTCGTGATGGCCAACAGCCATGGTGGCAACCGCTTCGCGATGGACGCGGCCGGTCTCCTCCTGCGGAGACGCCACGGGCTGCTCGTGGTCAAGGCGAGCTGGTTCCGGTTCCCCGCCCCCACCGACGCCGGGCTCCCCGAGGCAGAGTGGCGGCACGGACTCCACGGCGGCGCGGTGGAAACGGCGATGATGCTGCACCTCCGTCCCGACCGCGTCCGCGCGGACGCCGTCGCCGACTTCCCGTCGCTCGGGGTCGAGCTGGCGCGGACGCTCCGGCGCCTGGAGCCGGAGGGTCAGGCGTCGTTCGCCTGGCTCGCCGAGGACCTGCACGCCTCCGGCGTGACCGGCAACGCCGGGCTGGCCACGGCGGAGCTGGGGGCTCGCCTCGTCGCGCACTACGGGGCCGCGCTGGCCGACGTGATCCGGGACGCGTGCGACTTCCCGCTCGACCGCCTCGCGGCCGGCGGAGCGGGGCGGTGATCGACGCGCGGACCGCGTGGACGCTCGTCATGGCGACGCGCGCCGCCGTCGACGCGGACGCCGCCGGGGCGGACGCCGGAGGGGCGGACGGTGCGCGGGCCGGCCGACGACGACCCGTCGGCGTCGAGGCGGGGGGCGTGCGCCTCGACGTCGAGCCCGACGGCGGCTGGCGTCTCGACGTCGACGCCGACGAAGAGGCCCGTCGGGTCCTCGACCTGTACCTGCCGCTCGTCGCGTGCCCCACGCTCGTGATCGGTCAGCTCGCGCAGAGCCTGGACGGGCGCATCGCCACCGAGACGGGCGCGTCGCACTACGTGAGCGGGCCGGAGGACATCGAGCGCCTCCACCGGCTCCGTGCCATCGTCGACGCCGTGGTGGTGGGCGCGGGCACGGTCGACGCCGACGATCCTCGTCTCACGGTACGCGAGGCCGAGGGAGAGAACCCGGTCCGGGTCGTGATCGACCCGGAGGCCCGACTCGATCCGCAGCGGCGCATCTTCCACGACGGGGAGGCCCGCACGGTCCTCGTCCGACGCGCGCCCCCCGAGATGACGCGGGCCCGCTCGTTCGGGGACGAGACCGTGGTGCCGTCGGCCGGTCAGGGGCTGCTCGACCTCGTCCAGCTCGTCGACGAGCTCCGCGCTCAGGGGCTCCGCCGCGTCCTGGTGGAGGGGGGCGGGATCACCGTGTCACGCTTCCTGGAGGCCGGGCTGCTCGACCGGCTGCACGTGACGGTCGCGCCGCTGCTCATCGGCTCGGGCAGACCGGGAATCACGCTCGCCCCGATCCGGAGCCTGACCGACGCGCTGCGCCCCCGGGCGCGGCACTTCACCCTCGGGGAGGACGTGCTCTTCGATCTCGAGCTCCGGCCGCGGAGGCGCTGAGCACGACCGCGCCGGGCAGCGTGGAGAGAAGGACGAGGCCGCCGTACGCCACCGAGATCGCCACGCCGTCCTCGGGGCCGAGGCCGACCGCGCCCCACAGCGCCGCGGCCGCCGCCTCGCGCACGCCCCATCCGGCGACGGTCACCGGGACGAGCATCGTCATGAGCACCGGCGCCACCAGCGGAGCGAGAACCGGAATCGGCGTTTCGATTCCGAGGGCGCGCGCCGCCACCAGGTAGATCCCGATGTAGCTCGCCACCGTGAGCGCCCCGGTTCCGAGCTGGACGGCGAGGGCGCCGTCGTCGAGCGCGGCCGCCCGCGCGTCGGCTCGGAAGCGCTCGAGGGCGCCCGGCCGGCCGTCGGCCGCGGTCGCCTCCGCGCCGTCGGCCGTCGGCCCCGACGCCAGGTCCGTGCCGGGAGGCGTGCGCAGGCGCACGGCGATCAGCCCCGCGGCGACCCCCGCGAGCGCCACGACCCCGCCGGCCCGGACCGGAGCCGGGAGGCCGGCA
>CALJLC010000016.1 GCA_937982605.1 uncultured Gemmatimonadales bacterium
GCCCCTCGCAGCGCCTCACCCCGGTCCGCCTCGGCCCCGCCCAGGTTCTTCATCGGGGCGTTCGGGTTCGTGACCTGGAGCCGGGTCAGGCGTACGCTGCCGTCCGCCGGCCTCACGTCCGCCGACTCGAGCTCGACCAGCGCACCCACGATCTGCGTCCCGGTCTGCTCGAGGCCCCGCTCCACCAGCCGGTCGGCGAAGAGCCACCATAGCCCGGCCAGCAGCAGGAGGAAGCCGGCGAAGACCGCCAGACCGGGCGGACGGACGATCCGGCCCCCGGGGCGCTTCGGTGCCGCCTCGTGCCCGCTCATGGCGCGCCCGGGCGGAAGAGGCGATAGACGCCGTAGATCTTCGATGCCCGGATGGCCTTGAAGAGGCGGGCGTCCTTGTACCGGGCGTAGATGGTGCGGCGGTACGTGCCCACCCCGCTCCGGGCCAGGAAGTAGATCGGGACGACGGCGACGATCCACGACACCAGGCTTCCGACGACGATCGTGTTGGTCGGGTTCCCCAGAGCGACGAAGGGAGCGTTGTACAGCGTGACCCAGAGGGGTCGGAGCGCCGACGTGTCGGCCAGGAGCGCGGTGCCGACGGTGTCGAAGAGCGGGTCGAGAAGGAAGCCGACCGGCGTGAAGATCAGCCAGCCGAGCGTGGCCCCCGGTACGGAGACCCGGAAGAAGAGGATCACCCCCACGATCAGCAGGTTGTGCAGGCTGATCAGCGGAGAGAGTCCCAGGCACGACCCGAAGGCGATCCCGGCCGCGATCTGCCCCGGGGTCCCCTCCGAGTTCAGGGCCTTCACCAGGCTCTGGACGAACTTGACGATCCAGTACAAGCGGTCGCCTCCTCGCGGCGGCCAGCAGGTCGCCGGGACCTGCTACGAATTCCCTTCCGGTCGAGCGGGCACGTCCGAGGCCGATCGGCTCCGGCTACGCCTCAGCGGAGGAGCGCGCGAACTCCGGCCCAGACCTCGTCGCCTGCATACGCCAACGGGAAGAGTGCGATCCCGCCGAGCCCGTTCGCGCGCACGAAATCGTACTTGGCGCGGAGGCTCTCCGCATCCTCGAACCAACCCTGCCACCACCCGTCGTCCTCCCGCCAGGAATACCAGGGCACGAGGCTCTGCGCGTCGCGGCGCGAACCGTGGATCCGGCCTCGCTCCGACGCCCGTGGCTCGTCGGGCATGACGTCGGGCGCGGCGGTCAGTGGCAGGGTCCGTCCGGGACCCCGCGTGGCCGCGCCCGGTTCGTCCGAGACGACCGGCCACTCGTAGCCGTACAGCGGCGCGCCCATGACGATCTTCTCCCGGGGCACGCCGAAGCCGTCGAGGCGCTCCAGGACGTGCCCCCAGTTCAGTCGCCCCCAGCCCGTGGTGGCGGCGACGGGTCCGGCGGTCGCGCTGCCGGCGCTGTGGTAGTCGTACCCCTGCACGACGACGTAGTCCGCCAGTTGCGCGAGCGCGCGCTCGTTGTAGACGTCGTCGTCGTCGAAGGCCAGGAGGAAGACCGAGAGCGAACGCCCGGGCGCCCTCCTCCTCAGCTCGTCGCGCAGCAGCGCCACGAAGGCGGTGAAGCCGTCCCGGGCATCGAGCGAGACCGGCTGAAAGATCTCCACGTCGAGGTGCACGCCCGCGATGCCGGCGGACGCCGACGGACCGATGACGAGGCCGACGGCCTCGGACGCCAGCCTCCGGCTTCGGGCCGGGTCGGTGAAGACCGTCTCGAACGCGGCGGCGTCGTGCATGGAGACGGTCGGAACCACCTGCACGCCCGCCGCGCGGGCGCGATCGGTCATTTCCTCCCACGCCCCGGGCCACCCGTTCGCTTCCGAGAGTCGCCCTTCGGCGTCGGCCACGGCCTCGAAGAAGAAGAGCTCGTCGAGCAGCTCCATCGGGTAGTCGCGCCACGCTTCGCCCGTCCACCAGGCGTGGTAGCCGGAAACGAACGGCCCCGGGGTCGTGGCGGGGACCAGCGACTGCGGGGCCGGGGAGGCGGCGCACCCGGCCGCGGTGAGGACGCCGACGAGGATGGTCGCGCGCCGGGGGGCCGAACGGGCCGTCGGCGTCCGGACGACCGGGGCCCTCACGGCTCGATGAAGGCGAGCCGGCGCGCCTCGCCCTCGGAGACGGACCCGACGTGCACGCGCACTCCCCACTCCGTGGCCACGTGCTCCACCGACACCCCGTCCACGGTGGGGATCGCGTCGGCGAGACCGGGGGCGACCACGTCGAGCCAGAGGCCGTCGACGGGGAGGGTCGCCGAAACGACGAGCTCGGAGATCCGGCTCGTCCCGGTCGGGCCGGCGGGCTCCTCCCATCGGAGCTCGAGACCCGAGCGGGCGAGCCACCACGCCGCCACCTCGTCGGCCCGGGCGAGCCACCAGTCCCCGCGTGCGCCCGCCGCGACGACCGCGGTGCCCACGGACGCTCGGCGGGGCGCGGTCGAGAGGATCTGAGTGTGGCCGGCCACGACCGCGAGCCCGCCGATCGCCCGCATCTTCTGCGTGCCCGCGAGGTAGGCGTCCGTGAGGCTCCCGGCCCGGACGGTGACGTCGCGGACGATGATGTCGTAGTCGTCCTTCAGGAGCCGCGGGAGCAGCACGACGGGGCCGTCCCGGGTCGGGTGGAGCTCGGGCGCCGCCGGGCGCGCCTCGTTCGTGGCCAGGAGGTAGCGCCCACCCGCGGCGCGCCACGCCTCGATGGTGGCCGAGTCGTACGACTCCGCGGGCGGACGGAGGCCCGCGGGGCCGACGCCGGACCACGCCTCGATCTCGTTCCAGCTCCGGCGGAGCCGCATGGCCTGGTCCTGGGGCGTGAGACCTCCCAGCGGCGTGTGGTCGACGGTCTGGGTGCCGACCTCGCCGGCCTCCGTGAGCGCCGCGGCGAGCGACGCGTCCGCCTCGACGAGCGCGCTCACCACGAAGAAGGTGACCGGGATGCGGTCCTCGTGGAACGCCGCCGCCGCGTCCCGCGCGTTGACGTACGTCTCCGCGCCCTCGACGTCGAGCACGAAGGTCATGGCCGCTCGGGAGGCGTTCGGCCACGGCGCGGGTGACGCCATGGGGAGCCCTCCGGCCCAGCGGATGCCGTTCTCGAGCAGGCGGTCGATCCGCGCGCTGTCGTGCGGCGTGGCTCCCTGCCGGGTCCGGAGCCCGAACCAGGTGACGCGGCCCCCCGCGGAGGTCGTCCGGGTGACGGCGGCGACGTCGGCGTTGGCGCCCTCGGCATCCGGCGCCGGGTTGAGCGCCCAGTCGGACCAATAGACCCGCTCTCCGGGCCGGCGCAGCGCGAGCGAGGGGTCCGGACGGAGCTCGATGCGCGTGCCCGGGCCGAAGCCGGGAGAGAGCGCGAGGCCGCCCGGGATCGTCAGGAAGAGACCCTCGCGCGGAGGGAGCTCACGCAGGTCCTCGGCGCCCGTCAGGTCGAGGAGCGTCGACCAGCCGCGCCACGCGCATGCCCCGTCCCGGACCCCCACGGCCCAGTTGGCCAGCACGCTCCCGCCGGCCCGCAGGTGGACGTTGACCGCGGCGAGCTCCGCCGAGGACAGACACGGCGCCTCGGCCAGGACGAGGAGCTGCTCCGGCCGCAGCCGGCGTAGATCCGCCGCACCGGACGCCTCGGAGACGATGGCGCCGGAGGAGCGCAGCAGCGCCGCCCAGCGCTCCAGCTCGAGCCCGTAGTACTCCGGGTCGTCGAAGTACGAGCGGCTCGCATCGGACCGGAGGACGACGGCCTCGAAGGCGTGTCCGGGCACGACCGCGGCCGGTGGAGGCGAGGGGACGGGCATGACGGGCGGCGCCTCGGCCAGCGCCGGCGTGAGCCGCCGGATGTCGATGTTCTCCCAGAGCGCGATGGCGGCGACCACGACGGCCCCCCCGGCGATGCCGAGCGTGAGCAGACCACCCAGCCACCACCACGCCTCCGTGGCGCGTGGGATAGGGTCACGCCGCTGTCGCATGTCAGGCCGGAGCGTCCCGTCCGGCGTCGGACGCGCCGCGCTCCTCCTCGGTCGGCCGGGCGGTCGAGGGCTCCTCGACCGGATGCGCGGCCGCGGCCAGGCGATCCTCCGACGCGGCCGTGGCGGCTCCCGGCGGGTCGTAGCGAACGAAGTAGCGCGGGCCGACCTCCTCCTCCTCGCGCCGGGCCGGCTCCCGGGACAGACGCAGCTTGTACGCCACGTAGGTCACGATCGCGAGGATGATCGTCACCAGGATCGTCACGACGACGATCGAAACGAGAATGTCTACGACGTCCATGCGGACTCGGCGGGGTCGATGGGACGGTTGGTCACGCGGGCGCCTCGAGCCTCTCGAGCTTGCCCCACCCCATGTCCAGGCGGAAGAGCTCTTCGGCGGTCGCGAACATCTTCACGACGTCCAGAAATAGGATGAAGACGAAGCGATACATCAACGCGACCGGAACCAGCCGCAGCTCCTCCTCTTCCATCGAGACGGTCACGAGCGCCGCCACGAGGTCCAGCAGCGTGAGCAGGACCATCCAGTAGACGATCAGCTCACCGGCGCCGAAGAGCACGGCCACGATGGCGAAGAAGAGGTGGCCGAAGACGTTGAGCGCCGGCCAGACGAGTGCCTCGAAGCCCATCTGCACGGTGGAGAGCCAGAGGGGAAAGTCGGGGAACGGGCGCAGGAGGATGCCCTTCCGCTTCCGGATCGCCTGCAGGATGCCGCGCGTCCAGCGATAGCGCTGCTGGGTCAGGTCCCGCCACGACTCCGGCGCCTCGCTCCACGCGACGGCCTGGTCCTCGTACTCGATGCGCCACCCGGCCGCGAGCATCTTCAGCGTCAGGTCCGCGTCCTCGGCGAAGGTGTCCTCGTCGTACCCGCCGATCTCTTCGAGCGCCTCGCGCCGGAACAGGCCGACGGGGCCGGGCACGATGTTGACGGCGGCGATGAAGCCCTGAGCGCGGCGGGGCATGTTGAGGCCCTCGATGTACTCGAGCGCCTGGAGCCGGGCGATGAGCGTGCGCCGGTTCTCGACCTTCACGTTCCCGGCCACCCCGCCGACGTTCGGGTTCTCGAAGTGCCGCGCCGCGTCGAGGAGCGCGCGGGGCTCGAGATACGAGTCCGCGTCCATGCACAGGATCAGGGGATGCGTCGAATGCCGGATCCCGGCGTTGAGCGCCGACGCCTTGCCCCCGTTCGGCTTCGTGATGACCCGGAAGCACGCGGGGCCGTGCTGTCCCTCCCACGCCGCCGCGATCGCGAGCGTGTCGTCCCGCGACCCGTCGTCCACCACGAGCACTTCGTACTCCGGGTAGTCGAGTCTCATAAGGCTCGACAGCGCCCGTTCCATCACGCGGCCCTCGTTGTACGCCGGCACGATGATCGACACGGGCGGCAGCTCCCTCAGCTCCCGGAGCCCGAGCACGTTGCGCTCCGCATGGCCCAGATAGGAGAACCAGAGGAGGGAGAAGTAGCGGAGGAAGAGGAGGATGAGGAAGATGACCAGCACGACCACCACGGCGCGGACGATGAGCCGCTGGACCTCCGGGCCGACGAGCAGGGCGAAGACGATGAACGCGACGGTGATCCCGACCGTCGCGAAGACGACGGCGAGGGACTTCCACAGCGGCGCGCGTCTCCCGCTCATCTCGACCCCCCCAGCGCGGCGCCGAAGGAGAGGTCGAGGCCGTACGATCGGTACCCGGTGAAGCGCCCCTGCCCGTAGAAGACCTCGACACGCGTCCGGTAGGTCGATCCCTCCCGTTCGAGCGCGAGGCGGGCGGAGAGGTCGGGGACGAGCTCGCCGGATCCGCCTCGTCGCTCGTCGATCCAACCGAGCGCGGGGTTGAGGCGTGCGTCGAGCTCCCAGCGACCCGCCAGCGGGCGTCGGTACTGCGCGTAGGGCCCCACGGAGACGCTGAGCTCAGGGTCCCAGTACAGGGGGAGGGAGCCGAAGGTCGGCGATTCGCCCGCGTAGCGCAGGAGCCGGCCGGTGAGGCCCAGCGTGAGCCTCGGGCTCAGGACACGGCCTCCGCTGACCGAGCCCTGGATGCGTGTGTTGCGGGACGCTCCGTCCACGCCGCGGTGGTCGAGCGAAGCGACGTCGAAGGTGCCGGCCGCGACCCAGCGCGCGCCGAGCGGCCGGTCGTGGGCGAGGAGCAGCCGACCCTGGCGCACGTTGGCCTCGACGGCCTGCAGCGTATTGGCGAGGCCGAAGGCCGGCTCCCAGTCGACGCGGACGTCCGTGCGCGCCCCGGACGAGCCCCCGAAGCGGGCGGACGCCCCCACGCCGAGGTCGACTTCTCCGGAGCGGATCGTCTGCACGCCGGCGTGCACCGCGGTTCGCACCGTCCCGGAGCGCCACCACCGTGCCGCCTCGAAGTCCGCGAAGAGGCCCTGTTCGCTTCCGGCGCTTCCCGACAGGGCGCGGCCCTCCACGTACCGTGCGCCCGTGCGCGTGCCCCACACCCAGCGATCGCGGACCGTGAGCCACTCGCCCCCGAGGTCGACCCGGGCGAAGTCGTCGGTGTCGGCCAGCGAGCGCGCGAGCGCGCCGAGGCGCGGGCGCTCGACTTCGACGGTCACGCGACGGACCTCCGCTTCGAGCTGCCGCACGCCTTCGGTGGCGGCGGGGTGTGCCGGCGCCTCGGCGAGCGCCTCGGCGTAGCGTTCGGCCGCGGCCGGGCGGTCGCCCTCCCACCGCTCGAGGTCGCCGAGCAGCGCG
>CALJLC010000017.1 GCA_937982605.1 uncultured Gemmatimonadales bacterium
AGCCGCCGGGGCCCCTCTTCTCCTCCGCGCGCCAGGAGCCTCGGGTCCGCGGGACCTCGCGCCGGGCCGCCCGGCGCGCCGGTGTACGGATCGGGGCGCAGCGAGTCCGCGGCCAGGGAGTCCGGCTCGATCGGCAGGAGGCCGGCGGTATCCGCCGACTCGTCCACCCGCCGCTTCGCCTCCCACGTCTGCGTGAGCGACACCGAGATGACGTTCTGCGGCTGGAGCGCGCGGGAGTTGAACACCTGTCGTTGCAGGTCGTTCGGCGTCGTCTCGGGGCTCCAGGAGTAGTCGAACGACGGCGAGAACTTGTGCCGGATCGCCTCGAACGGCCCCACCCCCGGGTAGAAGCCGTACATGTCGGTCTTGAGCTGGGCGCCGAAGGAGACCCGGTGGGGAGCCGCCACGAAGCTCTGTGCCAGAGACGACGTATCCGACCGGAAGAAGCGCCCGTTCATGCTCAGGCGCGGCGTGAGCGTCGTGGAGCCGATGAGCCGCTGCTGATAGCCGAGGCCCAGGCTCCATCCGAGCGTCTCCTCGGAGACGTTGCGCGCCGGGGCGCCGATGACGAGGTCGCCCGCGTCCGCGGAATCGCCGAGGAGCAGATACGCCTCGGGGATGTCGAAGTCGGTGTCGCGCGTCAGGTCGGCCGACTGGGTGAAGGAGAGGTTCCCGACGTTCAGGGTGGAGCGGACGTTGCCGGCGACCGTGCCGTTGTCGATGCTGGCGATGTCGAAGGTGTCCGCCTGGGCGCGGTCGTATGAATTGCGCCGCAGACCCGCGGAGCCCGACCACGTCATGTTGTTGAAGACCCCCGCCTCGCTCGACGGCGCCCGGAAGAGGGTGATCGGCGAGAGCGACAGGTTCGCCGACGGCAGGAGCCATTCCACCCGGTCGTCCGAGAGGTACTCCCTGCGGCTCGCGGACGCCGACAGCGATCCCCAGTCGAAACGCCGATTGAGCCCGGCCTCGGAGTCGATCGACTGCGTGACCTCCTGGGGGTTGAACGAGTTCTCGCGAACGAAGTCCGTGCTCGTCACGTAGCGGGCGGAGGCGCGGAGCTGGGTGCGCTCGTCGATCTCCCACGAGTGCCGCGTGTCGAGGGCCAGGTCGTAGGAGCCGTCCTCGTTCCAGAACTTCTTGAAGGTGACGTCCCCGTTGAGGAACTGCCGGCGGACGTTGTAGCGGAGGGCGCCCGAGAGGGCGAAGAACGTCTCGCTGAACCAGTCCATGGCCACCGTGGCGTCCGCGTACTGGCTCGCCGCCCAGTAGAAGCCGAGGTTGCTCAGCCGACGCCGATACCCTCCCGACGTCCGCACGATGTCGTTCACGCTGAACTGCGGCGTGAGGAGACCCGAACGGCGCCCCGTCGTGATGCTCTGCGCAATGAAGGGCAGCCACGCCACCGGGACGTCGGCGAAGTAGAGCTTGACCCCGCGCGCGACCATGAGGTTGCCGCCGACGAGCTTGATCTCGTCGGTCTGGAAGTGGTAGTGCGGCACCTCGAGCTCGCAGGACGTGAAGTGCGTCTCGGCGGCGAAGGTCGAGTCCTGCGTGACGTACTGCATGTCCCCGCGCACGATCCAGTTGGTGCCCTGCTGGTCGTACGTCGTGCGGGCGCCGAGCGCGGTGCCCCGGGCCTGGTTCAGGTCGTAGACGAGGTTGGCGGCGTCGACCGGATCGCCCTGCGTGGGCGTGAAGGTGGCGTCGCCCCGGGTCCGCATCGAGCCGGTGGCTTCGTTGAAGGTGATCGAGGAATCCGCCCGGATCTCGATCCCCTCCTGGGTGACGCGGGCGCGTCCGTCGGCGGGCGCCTGCAGGACGAGGATCCGCTCGGACGCCGCGAAGTCGGCTTCCCGCCCCTCGTATTCGGTGAGCGAGAAGCCCGGCATGGCCATGAGCGACGTCGCGATCGAGTCGATGCCGGTGCCCGGCCGCCGCCCGGCCGCCGCTTCGGCGAGCCGCGCGGAGTCCTGCACGAAGATGAGGCTGTCCGCGCCGACGGGGCGAGCCAGCCGCTGGAGCCGCTCCAGGATCGCGAGCCGCGTGGAGTCGACCTCGGCCGTGGCGCTGTCGGGCACCGCCTGGGCCCGCGCCGCCGAGGGCGCGAGGACGACGAAGGCGAGCGCGGTGCCGAGCACCCCCCGCGCGGTCGCCCGCGTCACTGCCGCCCCACCGACCCGACCGGAGGCTCCAGGCTCGACTCGATGTCCTGCTCCAGCTCGGCCTTCGCCCGGCGGCGGTAGACGCCCGCGGAGAGGAAGATCCCGAACTCGTACAGGAGCACCAGCGGGAACATCATGAAGATCGTGAGCGTGATCGCGTCGCCCGGCGTGATGAAGCTGGCCAGCACGGTGATGAGGACGATCGCGTGGCGCCGCTTCGAGCGCAGGAACTCGGGTGTGACCAGGCCCATGAGGCTGAGCGCCAGGATTACGATCGGCAGCTCGAAGACCGCGCCGAACGCGATCAGCATCTTCACGATGAAG
>CALJLC010000018.1 GCA_937982605.1 uncultured Gemmatimonadales bacterium
CCGCCCGGCTGCACCCGCGTCGGGGGTTACAGTCGTCGTCGCGCGTCGTCGGTCGCCCGAATCGACGAAAGTCCGGGAGGGAGGGGCGGCCTGGAAAGGAAGGCACGCTCCTCGCTGGCGACCGCGGTCGGCGTCGGGCTGATGACGCTCGCGTGCGCCGCGCCGCAGCCGCCCGCGGAGGAGGGCGACCCGATCGACTGGGCCGCGCTGGAGCCGGGCATCGAAGCGGACATCGCGCTGTCCGCGGCGCCACCGCATCTGCGGGAGGGTGCCGAGGTCTGGGTCCTCGGCGACGAAGGCTTCGAGCGCGTCCGGCGCGGGACCAACGGCTTCGCCTGCCTGGTGGTGCGGGCCGGACCCGTGTTCGCGCCCATGTGCCTCGACCCCGAAGGCGTGCGCACGACGCTCCAGGACCACCTCATGACCGCCGAGCTCGCCGCACGGGGCCTGGCCGCGGAGGCGGTGGCCGACTCGCTGCGCACGGCGTACGGCGATGGGCGCCTGGAGGCGCCGGGTCCCGGAATCGCGTACATGCTGTCGCCGGACTTCGTCCGGTTCGATCGGGAGAGCGGGGAGGTCTCGACCGTCTTCCCACCTCATCTGATGTTCTACGCCCCGTACCGGACGAACGAGGACATCGGCGCGCTCCCGGACCACGTGGACAGCCACGTCCATCCGTACGTGCTGAGCCCCGGGACTCCGGGCGCGGTGATCATCGTGGTGCCGAACCCGGCGCTGGGGGGGGCACGATGAGCACGACCTCGTCAAGCATCGTCGCGCTCGCCTGCGCCCTCGTTTCGTTCGTCCCACTCGGCGCGCAGGAGGCCGGATTCGGCACGGAGCTCCTGAAGCACGAGGCGTGGTCGATTCGGCTGGACGCCTCCGCACCGCGGAGCTCCATCGAAGTGAGGCCCGTCGGGCAGGACGTGAACGTCCAGACCGAGACCGCAGCCCTCGTGTGGCGGCCTCGGGATCGCGGGCGGGGGGACTTCGTGGTGCGCGCGACGGTGCGGATTCCGCCCGGCGTCGTCGGGGGCGCCGGACTCTTCTTCGGCGGGTACGACATGGAGGGAATGGATCGGAACTGGGCAGCCTGCCTGGTGCGTCGAGACGGGAGCTGGTCGATCCCGCACCGGAACGGGGTGGAGTTCCACGACTTCAGCCCCTGGGCCACGCACGAGGCGCTGAAGCCGGCCGACCCGGAGGAGTCTTCGGCGGACGTCGTCGAGTGGGTGGTCGGCCCGGAGCGTGTCGTCTGTCGGATCAACGGCGTGGAGGTGTACGGCTTTTCCCGCGCGCGAGGAATCGTGCCCGGCGGTCTCCGCACGATCGAGGGCGACGTGGGGCTGCGGATCGGAGCCGGCACCCGGGTGACCTTCGAGGACTTCGTGGTCGAGCCGTTGGCCACGCCGGCAGCCCGGGGGATCGAGCCGCCTTCGTGACGATCCTGATCCGAAGCCGTTGTCTCGGAGCGGCATGCCTCACCGTGCTCGCCCTGGCGGGTCCGCCGGAGGCCCGGGCTCAGGGGCGCGCCGTCTTCCATGAGCGCAACGCCTGTCCGGAGGCGCTCCCGCCGGAGACACGCTGCGGGTCGGTTTCTGTCCCCGAGCGCCGCACCCACCCCGACGGTCGCCGTATCGAGCTGAACGTCGTCGTCGTCCCGGCCCGGAGCGGAGCGGGAGCCGAGGCCCTGCTGATCTTCTCCGGGGGCCCGGGGCAGGCCGCCACCGAGAGCGCGCGCTTCGTGCCGAACGCCCTCGAGCCGCTGCGCGACGACTTCGATCTCATCTTCTTCGACCAGCGCGGGACGGGCGACTCCAACGGGCTGTACTGCGAGCCGTCCGACGACCCGGTCCGCTGGTTCACCGAGGGGGTCTTCGACGCCCGGAGCTATCGGCGCTGCCGCGCGAGGCTTCAGGAACGCGCCGACCTCACCGCGTATCGAACGGGTCCCTCCGTCGAAGACGTGACGTCCGTCCTGGACGCCACGGGGCACGACGCCGTGCACGTGCGGGGGGCCTCGTACGGCACGCGGATGGCCCTGGCGTTCGCCGCGGCGCATCCCACACGGGTCCGCTCCCTCACGCTGGCCGGTGTGGTGCCCCCCGACGTACGGACCCCGTACGCCTTCTCCGGGACGTTCCGAAGCTCGCTCCTCCGTCTGATGGAGGACTGCGACGCCGACGCCGCCTGCCGTACCGAGACACCCCTTTTCGACCACGTCGCCGCCATCCTCGAGCGCCTCGACCACGGATCCGTCGCGGCGCGGATCTCCCACGACGGCACGACGATCGAAGTGCCCGTGGATCGGGCCGCCTTCACGTACGCGGTGAGGGGGATCCTCTACGGAGGCCGCGCCCTGGAGCTGCCGCATCGCCTCCGAGAGGCCGCCCGGACCGGATCGCTCGACTGGTTCGCGGAGCAGTACGCCGCCCGCGCCCGTGAGCTCGCGCCGGGACTCGCCTTCGGGATGCACCTGAGCACCGTCTGCGCCGAGGACGTCGCGGCCGACGGCCCCCGGGAAGCCGTCGCACAGCCCGCTCCGATGCACGACCTGCTCCTCTCGGAGTACCGGGACGCCTGCGCCGTTTGCGCCGTCCCGCGCGCCGACCGCTCCGTGCTCTCACCGGCCGCCCCCCTCCCGGTCCCGACGCTCGTCTTCTCGGGCCGACGCGACCCCGTCACACCCCCGGAGTACGGCGAGCGCGTCCGCGGGCTCTTCCTCGACATGCGGCACGTCGTCTTTCCGAGGGGAGGCCACGGGTACACGGGCGTGGAGCCGTCGTGCGCGCTCCGCCTCTTCATCGACTTCGTTCGTGACCCCGTCCCCGGGAAGCTGGACGCGGAGTGCGCGGACGGGCCCGTCGATCCCTGGCCGACGATCTCGCCGCAGGAGGCGCCGCGGGGGCCGGAGACGGTGCGGCAGCCCGACGAGGCGCGACTCGTGGTCGACGACCTCGTCCACTTCCGGGAGACACTCGACGCGCTCGCGGCGGAGGCGCGCACGGCCGCGGACACGCTGGCGATCATCCAGCGGTCGTACTTCGATCGCGCCACGCCGGGCCTCGCCCTCTGGGCCGAGAACTTCGACTTCGACGCGGCCGACCTCGCCGCTCGACTCCGGGAGTCGCCCGCCTTCTTCGGATCGCTGCGCGACCTCGATCGGCGGGTCCTGGACCAGGAGCCCCGGATCCGGACGGCCTTCCGACGCTGGGTCGACATCCACCCGGAGGCCGCCTTTCCAGCCACCTACTTCTTCGTCGGTGGACTCAGCGCCGGTGGCCTGGTGCGCGAAGAGGGGCTCCTCATCGGGGCCGACCTCTACTCCGCCGACGACTCCACTCCGTTGCACGAGTTCGACGGGCCCGGGGGCATTCGAGGGATCGAGCGGATCCCCTACCTCGTCTCCCACGAGCTCGCGCACTTCCAGCAGGCGCTCGCCCAGGGCGTCGAAGCGTACCGGGCGCTCTACGACGGCGAGGGGTCACTCCTCGGCCTGTCGATCCGGGAAGGATCCGCCGACTTCCTCGCGCAGCTCACCGCGGACGGGCACATCAACCCGGCTGCGCACGCGTACGGAAACGGCCACGAGGCCGAGCTGTGGGCGCTCTTCCGCGAGGAGATGCACGCACCCGAGACCGGCGACTGGATGTTCGCCCGACCCGCGGACCCGGCATGGCCTCGCGACCTCGGGTACTACTTCGGCCATCGCATCACCGAGTCGTTCTACGTGCGCTCCCCCGACACCGCCCGAGCGATCCAGGCCATCCTCCGCGTCACGGACTTCGCGGACTTCCTGCACAGGAGCGGCTACGGCCCCCGCTGAAGGCGGGACTGGCGCAACTCGGCCCTTCCCTTAATTTACTGGCATTGCCAGTTTTTTGATTCGCGGGGATGCGAACGGGAGGAAGGGATGACGGATCGAACGCTGGGCGAGCTCGAGCAGCTCGTGCTCCTGGCCTGCCTCCAGCTCGGACCGGACGCGTACACCGTCTCGGTCGTCGACGAGCTCTCTCGGCGCGCGGGTCGTGACGTGAGTCACGCCACGGTCTACGTGGCCCTTCGGCGCCTGGAGGAGAAGGGTCTCGTCGCGTCCTCACTCGGCGAGCCGACACCCGAGCGCCGGGGGCGACCCAAGCGCCACTTCCGTGTCCTCCCGCACGCCGTTCCGCTCCTCGAGGACACCCGGGACGCCCTCCTTCGGATGTGGGACGGGCTGGAGCCGTCGGTATCGTGATCCGACCTCCACGCCTGAGCCGTTCCCTCCTCGGGGCGGTGCTCCCCGAACGGGACCGGGACACGATCCTCGGGGATCTCGAGGAATCCTACGTGCGCAGGGCCGACTCCCACGGCCGACGGGAGGCTCGGCGCTGGTACCGCCGGCAGGCGGCGCTCTACGTCGCTCGGCTCGGGCCGGCCAGGTTGAGGGGCCTGCTTGCCGCGCCGCTGCGCCACGGCTCGACGAGCCCGCTCCGCTTCGCGGCCCGACGCCTCCGCCGGGACCCCACCTTCACGCTCGGCGTCACCGTCACCCTCGCGCTCGGGATCGGCGCCAACGCCACGATCTTCAGCGTCGTGGACGCCGTGCTCTTCCGCCCCCTTCCGGTGGCGGACGCCGACCGGCTGGTCGAGCTCTACGGCAGCAGCGAGCGGGACGCGAACGCGGGCGGTCTCTTCCAGGGGTACCTGCCGGTGTCGTACCCGAACTTCGAGGACGTGCGTGACGCCGCCGCCTCGCTCGAGGGGATGTTCGTGCACTCGCAGTGGCCCATAAGCTTCGCCGAAGGGGACGAAGCGGAGCGCATCGACGGCCTCTACGTGAGTGCCTCGTACTTCGACGTCCTGGGTGTGCGTCCGCTCTTCGGCCGGACGTTCCGGCCCGGCGAGGACCGCCGCCCCGGGGCGGACGCCGTGGTCGTCCTCCAGCACGGGTTCTGGGAGCGGCGCTTCGCGGCGGACCCGACCGTCGTGGGACGCACGGTGTCCATCAACGCCCGGCCGATGCAGATCGTCGGCGTGGCGCCGCCCGGTTTTCGTGGCACGAACGCGACGCTGCAGCCCGACGTGTTCGTTCCCGTCTCGATGATCGGCGACGTACCGCCGTGGGGCCCGCTCTGGGTGGAGCGCGGGCTGCGCTTCTTCTTCGCGGGGGCGCGAATCGCTCCGGGCCGCTCGCTCGCCGACGTGCGCGCCGAGATGGACAACATCTCGGCGCGGCTGGCCGAGACCTACCCTGAGGTCAACGCGAACCGTGGCCTCCAGGTCGTGCCTTTGGCGGAAGCCCGGGTGGGAGCGAACCAGGCCGCCACGCTGGGCCGCACGGGAGCCGCGCTTCTGGCGATGGCGGGACTCATGCTCCTCATCGCGAGCATGAACGTCGCGAACCTCCTGCTGGCGCGCGCCCTCGGCCGCGGGACGGAGATGGCGGTGCGGACCTCGCTCGGGGCGCGGCGCGGGCATCTGATGAGTCAGACGCTGGCCGAATCCGGACTCCTCTTTGCCCTGGGTACCGGAGTCGGCGTGGCCGGCGCTGCCATGGCGCTGGCCGCGCTCGACGGCATCCGCCCCCCGGCGTTCGGCGGAGGAGGTCTCGACGTCGGCCTGGACCTCCGCGTCCTCCTCTTCACCTTCGCGACGACGCTCGTCGCTGCACTCGTCTTCGGACTGGGTCCGTCGATCCGGGCGGCCCGCGCCCCTTCCACGATCCACCTGAGGACGGGCCGCGGGACCTCCGTCCGTGGGCGGCTGGTGCGCGAGGGGCTCGTGCTCGCTCAGGTCGCGCTGTCCGTCGTGGCCCTCGCCGCCGCGGGGGTCTTCCTCCGGAGCCTGGACGCCATGCGCTCCGTGGACCCCGGCTTCGAGGTCGAGGGGCTGGCGATGATGGGCGTCGACCTCGCCGCCAACGGCTTCGGCGAGGAGGACGGCCGCGCCTTCTACCAGAGAATGCTGGACGCCGCGTCGGCTCGACCGGGTGTGGAGGTCGCGGCGCTCGGGGGCTTTCGTCCGTTGAACCCCGCGCCACTCCGACGGACGACACGCATCGATCAGGACCGGAGTGATCCGACCGTGGGGCACTTCGTGCGCGTCGAGCCGGTCAGCGCCGACTACTTCCGGACGCTCGGGATCGAGATCGTCCAGGGTCGCCCGCTCGCGGCCTCCGACCGCGCCGGCTCCGCCCGAGTGGCCGTCGTCAACCGGCGGATGGTCGAGATGTTCTGGCCGGAGAGCGAAGCGATCGGACAGCGGCTCGAGCTCAGCCTGGTGGACGAATCCATCGAGGTCGTCGGCGTGCGGATGTCGACGCGCACCGTCTCGCTGACGGAGGATCCCCAGCCGGTCGTGTACGTGCCCCTGGAGCAGAACCACCCTCCGGCCGCCGTCCTGTTCGTACGGCTCCGTCCGGGGGCGTCGCTGGAGGATGTCCGTCGGGAGGTCCAGGCGCTCGAGCCGACCCTTCCCGTGTTCGACGTGACGCCGGCCTCCGCCCTGCTCGCCGACGCGCTCTGGACGGCCGACGCCACCGCTCGGGTGCTGGGGCTGTTCGGGCTTCTCGGCCTCGTGCTGGCGGGCGTGGGCATCTACGGGGTGGCCTCTCACTCCGTTCGCGCGCGCACCCGGGAGATGGGGCTCCGCCTCGCCCTGGGCGCGGGGCACGGGAGCGTGCTCTCCTCCGCCGTGGGTCGGGTGCTCGTCGTGGCCGGGATCGGTGCCGTGATCGGCGTCGGGGTCGCGTGGGCGTCCCTCGGTGCCTTCTCGCGCGTGCTCTTCCAGGTGGAGGCCACGGACCCGACGAACCTCGCCGTGGTCGCGACCGCCCTCCTCTTCGCGGCCGGGGCGGCGGCCTGGATCCCCGCCCGCAGGGCGACACGCGTGGATCCGATGGTCGTGCTTCGGGGGGAGTAGCCGCGCCGCCTACCGGGGCACGTTGGGGTTCACCCGGTGCGCGAGCTCCCGCACCGCGTCGGACCCGCCGAGCAGCTCCGTGGCCCAGGCGTGCGCGGCCTCCCAGCGGGGCTCGACCGCCTCCAGGATCCGCCGGCCTTCCGGGGCCACCACGAGGAGGTGACTCCGACGGTCGTCGGCCGGCATGGTGGCGAGCCACCGGTTCTCGACCATCCGGGCAACGTTGCGGGACAACGTCGACGTCTCCATGAGCAGGTAGGGCTGGAGGTCGGTCGGCGTCACCTCCTCGAGGACCGCCACCGCCGAGAGGATCGTGAGCTGGTTCGCCGTGATGCCGAGAGGGCGCAGCTCCTCGTCGTAGCGTGCGGTGACGACGCGACTGATCTGCCGCACACGCCCCGCCAGACAGTGGTGGATCACGCGCGACGCCATCTCGATCCCTCGGCTCCGCTCCGGCATCGGTCGCGAAACTCCTCGTGAGGTGCCCCCGGGCGCGGCCCGCCACGCCTCACCCAAGGCTAATCGTTGCATACGCAACGATCCAGCGGGCACCCGCTCCGTCGTCGAGCTCGTCGGCGCGGCTCAGTCCGACCGCAGCACCCGCGCCGGATCGAGCCGCAGCGCCCGCCACGTGGGCGCGAGCGTCGAGGCACCCGCGGCCATCAGGAGGAGCACGACGAGCCCCGCGAAGAGCGGGAGCGGCAGGAGTTGCACCCCTTCGAGCGTCCGAACGAGCGTCTGGTTCAGCGCCCAGGCCAGGAGCGAGCCGACGACGACGCCGATCGCCAGCCTACGACCCGCCTGCCCGAGCACGACGGAGACCACGGCCGGACGGTCGGCACCGAGCGCCACGCGCGTGCCGAGCTCTCGGCTTCGCAGCTCGACCTGGTAGGCCAGGAGGCCGTAGAGGCCGAGTGCGGCCAGGAGGAGGCCGACGGCGGCGAAGGCGCGCGCGATGACCGCGCCGAGCCGGTCCTGCCCGATGACGTCCGCGCGGAGGTCGGACATGGCGGCCACCGAGTGGACCGCGAGGGCCGGATCGGCGGCGGTCACCGCGGCCCGCAGGATGCCCGCGGCGGCCGGGCCCCGCGCGAGCCCGGCCATCACGTCGATCATCTCCGCCGAGCGTCCCTCCGGCTCCTGCAGGAGCGGCAGGAACCACGCCTCGTTGGCGTCGTTTCCGTCGTAGGACGGCTCCACCACGCCGACGATCGTGCGCCACGGCGCGTCGTCCGCCTCCATGGCCACGCGCCGCCCCAGCGGATCCTCGCCGGGCCAGAAGCGCTCGGCGAACGCCTCGTCCACGACCACCACCCAGGGGTCCGTGGGGCCGTCCGCCGCGCTGAAAAAGCGACCCCGCTCGAGCTCGATGCCCACCGCGTCGAAGTACGACGGGGTGACGTACTTGTGATCCACGATGATGCGGGGCGCGTCGACCGGTCGCTCCAGCCCCTCGACGCGGATCGCGGCGCCCCAGTCTCCGCAGCAGAGCGGGTTCACCGACGTGATCCCCGCCGCCAGCACGTCCGGGTGCGCCCCCAGCTCGGCCTCGATCGCCCGAAGCAGCGCCAGCCGCGCCTCGCCCGACGCGTAGCGCTCGTGCTCGAGCGTGGCCTGGGCGGTGTAGATCGACTCGGTGTCGAAGCCCAGGTCCGCGGCCTGGAGTCGCCGGAAGTGATCGAAGAGCGCGCCGGCGCCGACGAGAAGCACCAGGGCCAGCGCGAGCTCGGCCACGACCAGGGCGTCCCGCAATCGTCCCCCGGAACGGCTTTGGCCGCGACCGCCCTGCCGCAGCACCTCGTGAACGTCCGCGCGGGCACCCCAGCGGGCCGAGACGACGCCGGTGGCCGCGCCGACGACCACGGCCAGGAGCGCCGTGAAGCCCACCAGGCGCGGCCCCACGCGAACGGAGTCGAGCGCGAGCTGCGTGCGCAGCGTGCTCGGAATGAGGATCTCCACCGCGGAGCCGAGCGGCCCCACGAGGGCAAGACCGAGCGCGCCGCCCACGAGGAAGAGGAGCGTCGACTCGAGGACCGCGGTCCAGAGCAGGCGGCCGCTGCCCGCGCCGACCGCGGCGCGCAGGGCAAGCTCTCGTCGGCGAGCCATGCCGCGAGCGGTGAAGAGGTTGGCGACGTTCGCGCACACGAGCAGCAGCAGGAAGACGACGGCGAGCGCGAGGCTGCGCAGCGCCTGCCCGCCGTCGCGGATGAAGTCCTCGCGCGCGGTCGTGACGAGGAAGCCGTCGTTGCGCGCCGTGCCGGGCGCGTCGGCCCGGAGCGCGGCGTACAGGCGGTCCGCGTCCTCGGCCGCGTCGGCGACGGAGGACCCGGGCCGTAGTCGGGCGACGACGTTCAGGTTGCTCGACTGGAAGTCCGCCCGGTCGGGCAGGGACGGCGTCCAGATCCGTCCGCTGTAGGGGTAGGCGAAGCTGGGCGGCAGGACACCGACGACGCGGAAGGCACCGCCGTCGTAGTCGAGGCGGGCGCCGATGGCTGCCGGGTCGGCGCCGAAACGGGACTCCCACAGCGCGTGCGCGATCATGGCGACACCGGCGTCGTCCCCGAGCGCTTCCTCTTCGGCGGTGAACGCCCTGCCGAGTCGGGGCTCCACACCCAGCACGTCGGCCCACCCGGCCGAGACCCGGATGAGCTGCACGTATTCCGGCTCACCTTCGCCGAGGAGCGTCACCGAACCCCCGACCTGCGCCACGACGCCCTCGAAGACCCGGGAGCCGTCGCGGAGCAGGTGGAAATCTCGCGGTGTGACGTTGAAGGCGCGGCTCGCCCCGTCGCCGAGCTGCGCACGGCTCCGGATCCGCACCAGGCGATCGCCTTCCTCGAAGGGCATCGCGGCCCGGAAGACGGTGTCGAGCAGCCCCACGATCGTGGTCGTGCCGCCCAGACCGACGGCCAGGGTGAGCAGGACGGCACCGGTGAAGGCGGGGGCGCGCAGGAGGCCCCGGGCCGCGCGGCGGGCGTCGAAGACGAGACCGGAGATCCGGTCGAGCAGCTCGGGGCGGGGTTCCGGCGACGGAGTCGTGAGGTCGTCGATCGCCACGACCAGGATCACGCGGGTCTCGGGCCGCACGAGGAAGCGGAGCTCGAAGGCCGGCCCGGCGGGGACCCGCAGTTGACCCGCGAGATCGGGATCCGGGCGTCGGTCCGCGGGCGGGCCCTGCCCGAGCGCTTCGAGCCGGGCCGCCACCGGCCGACGTGCCACCCGCGGCAGGGCGCGCATGCGCCGCGCCGCCGCCTGCGTGAGCTCGACGCGCCACACCGGGTCCGGCTTACCCGTCACAGGTCGAGCTCCTCGCGGAGCTCCGACCACGGGATGGACGTCCGTTCCTCGAGCTCGTCGAGCGCGGCGCGCACCTCGTCGCGAGCGAGCAGCGCACGCAGCGAGTCCAGCTCCTGCAGCTCGTCCACCGACACGATCGCCGCGACCCGTCGCCCCCGCCGGTGCACGATGACGCGCTCACCCCGATACAGCACGCGGTTGAGGAGCTCGGCGAGGTTGCGTCGTGCTTCGGCGGTCGAGACGTCGCCCATGGTCGTGCGCCCGGGATCGGGGAGCGGGAGGATGCGATCGACCAATGTACGAAATGTACATCTCGTACGTTACACTCGACCCCCGGAGCGCGTCGCGTCAGCTCACCCCCCGCCCGCCCGCGCCCCCTCACGCCTGGAACCCCACGCCCCCCACCAGGCCCCCGCCCTGGCCGAGATGTGCC
>CALJLC010000019.1 GCA_937982605.1 uncultured Gemmatimonadales bacterium
CGGGTCCAGGCGTGCTATCGCCGTCTCCAACGGCTTATGGCCGCCCCTACGGAGATGGTCGATGTGAGCGTCGAACTCGCGCCTGTACTTGACGCGGGCCACGACGTCCCAGGCCTGCCCCGTCTCCTCGTGTGCAGCTCTTCGCTTCTCCATCGCTCCCTGCGACTCCCCGTACGCGCTCCACGAGAACGCTACGCTGCGTTTCTCCCGGACCAATACGAACAGGGAGAGAGCGCGTGACCACACCTCTCGGAGCTCGTCGAACGGGGGAAAAACTCCGGACTGCCCGACGTCCAACCCGATGGAGGCAGGCGGCCCGCGGAAGTCGCAGCACCACGAAACCGGATCCTGGAGCATGGCGCGCAATGTCGAAGCCGAGGTTGAGGCGCACGGCCCGTATGGGTCTCGGAGCGGTGTTGAGCGGAGCGCTTTTGGCGGCGGGCTGCGGAGATGCAGCCACCGGGGCGTCGGACGGGGCTGCGGCGTGGCATCTGGTTGAGGACCTCCGCATCGGGTCGGCGGCGTCCGGGCAGGCGGACGAGTTCACCCGCGTAGCCGACGTCTGGGTCGACGACGATCTGCGTCTGTGGGTGATCGACGCGATCACGACCCAGGTGAGGGTCTTCGACCGGACCGGCACCCACGTTCGCTCGGTGGGGCGGAAGGGTTCCGGCCCCGCCGAGCTGGGGATCCCCATCGCTCTCGAGCGCGGACCGCGAGGCAGGATCTGGATCGCCGACAGCGGTAACGCGAGGTGGGCGGTATTCGATACCACGGGGGGCTTCGTCGAGCACCACGAGTACGCGCCCGGCATGTACCGCTTTGGTGACCGCTGGGGCTCCGACGACCTGCTCTACACCTATCTCAGTCCGTCGACCCTGGGCACGCTCGACTTCAGAATCGTCCGGCGCGCCCTCGGCGAGTCCGGTCTCGAGCCGGTCGATACGATCCCGACCCCCCGATTGCCCTACGGCGAGAGCGTGCCCGTGTCGTTCGTGCGGGACGGTCGTCGCATGAACATGATGATCCCCGCTCCGTTTCAGGCGACCGGGGTCAGGCTGCTCGATGCCGGCACCGGCTGGTGGGTCGGAGCGCCGGGCACCGACTACTACGTGACACGGCAGTCGTTCTCCGGAGACACGCTCGTTCGGATCCGCCGCGATGTGACCCCGGTTCCCGTGGTGCAGGCGGACATCGATCTCGCGCTCGGGCGGATCGGCATCGACGAGCTCGACGGCGGCGAGGTGCCCCGGCACCATCCCCCGTTCTCCGAGCTGTGGACCCTGCCCGACGGACACCTGCTCGTCCGCCGGGCGAGCGAAGGCGGTCAGTCGATCGACGTCTTCACGCCCGCCGGTGCCTACGTCACGACTGCTCCCCTGCCACACGGCGCGCCGCTCCAGCTCTTCCACGCCGGCGACGACGCGCTCTACGGGGCAATCCAGGACTCGATCGGTGTCCCCTATGTGGTCCGGATCCGTATCGATCGGCGATAGCGGCAGGCCGCCCCTCGACGCGCTGCTACCCTGCAGCGCACGCCCCGCCCGCCACGCTTCGAACACCGGCGCGACCTCCTCCCGGATCACCACCCCGCCGTCGAAGTACGTCGACCAGTCGGCCTCGGTGAAGCTCCCCAGCAGCCGCGAAGGGGCGGGGCCGATGCGGTGCAGGGCCGAGGCGTCCAGGAAGGCCCACGGGACGTCCTCGGCGGTCGACCGAGCCTCGAGCGCGCCCGGCGGAGCCGGTGGCAGCGCCCGGCTCGGCTGACCCGCCATCGACGACTGGCCCGCGTAAGCGGTGAAGCCGATGGCGGCCACCGGCCCGTCCATCGTCGCGGCGACCCGGGCGCCGAGCGGCTCGTGGCGCAGACCCCCCCGGGTCCGCGCGGCGTGCACGGTGGCGGTCCAGACGATGACGCGGGCGTCACGCGGGAGTCGGTCGAGGTGCCAGCGTGCGTTGCGAGCCATGGCCTCGTCCCGGTCCGGGGCGGCGTTCGGGGCCCGCTGTCGGTCGACGTAGCCGGCGAAGCTCTCGAGCATGGCCTGACGGGGCGTGCCCCGCAGTCCTTCCGCCCGCGCGGCGGCGGTCGCGGCCGCCCGGACACAGCGCTGCAGGCCGGTCTTCTCCCGGTCGTCGAAGGGCGTTGCCTCGTCGTAGCGCCAGTACAGGTGACGCGCCACGGCCTCCTCGCACGCCGATCGATCCCGCGGCGCCGACCAGGCGGCCACGAGCCCCGGCAGCGCCGCGCGCGCGAACTCGGACGTCACACTCACCTGGTCGTCGAGACCACCGAGCACGAGCCTGTTCGCGGACGCCTCCCGAAGGAGCCACCCGCGCCACGCCCCGAGCTCGCGGGTCCACCAGAATCGCCCGATCGCCCGATCGAGCTGTCCGGCCTCGGCCGCCCCACGCTCGATCGCCTCCTGCAGCCCCACGAAGTCGTACATCGGCGCCTCGAAGAGCAGCGCCCCGAAGCCGCATCGCTCGACGAGCCGTCGCACGATCTCCGCCTTGGCCTGGAACGCACGCGCCTCCCCGTGACTCGGCAGCTCGCCGAGCAGCACCACCCGGGCCTCGCAGACGGCGTCCGCGACGCGTTCCGCGATCGCGCCCGAGTCGTCCTGCCGACCGGCGGCCGCCGTGGGGACGACCGACGAGACGAGAGTCGCAACGAGCGCGATCAGGCGGAACGTGACGGGTGACGGCGCCGATGTCGTGGGCATGTCGGCACTCCGGATCGAGGCGGTATCGCGTGCTCCCAGACCTACGTCCCG
>CALJLC010000020.1 GCA_937982605.1 uncultured Gemmatimonadales bacterium
TCCAGCGGGTGCTCGGCCACGGCCAGGTCACCGTGCACGGACGCCACGGTCTGCTGAACCCGCTCGGCCCAGTCCGAGGCCATCGCGTCGAGCCGGACCGCGTAGGTGAGCTCCCACCGTGCGCTCTGAGCGAAGGGCCAGAAGATCTGACCCGAGGGCGGGCGGGCGGGGTCGTGGTCCCGCATCGAGCGGACGACGCCCACGATCGTCGCGGGGACAGGGACGAATTCCCGATCGATGTACCGAGTGGCCACGATCTGCCGGCCGACGACGGACTGCGCGTCGGGGAAGACGCGGGCCGCGTACGCCGCGTCGACGATTACGACCGGATCCACCGTGCCGCTGTCGTCCGTCCGGAAAGAACGGCCTTCGACGAGGGTCGCTGCGATCGCTTCGAAATACCCCGGGGTGACCGAGCGATGGTCGAACTGATATCGGCTCGCCTCGTTCGCGGCGACGGACGGGGGCGCCGCCGCGCCGACCCAGTTGGCCCAGTCCGCCATGGGGATGTGCGAGGTGGCGCCGACTTGCTCCACGCCCGGGAGTCGCGAGACCGCGTCGCGCACCTCCTCGGCGAGGCGCGCCCGCTCCGCGTCTTCCGGGAAGGTCCGATTGGAGATCCCGACGCGGAAGGTGGCCACGCCCTCCGACTCGAACCCGAGGTCGACCGCGTGCATTCGCGCCAGCGAGCCACCGAGCAGCGTCGCCCCAGCCACCAGGATCATGCTGAGCGCAAGCTCGGCGACGACCGCCGCCCGCCGCGCGGCCACGGAGCCTCCACCGAGTGCACGGCTCGTGCGCAGGGCCTGGGGGTCCTTCGGGAATCGTGTGGCGAGGAGGGGCGCCACGATCGTGGCGACGCCGATCAGGCAGACCACGCCCACCGCGGCCACCACCACGCGAGGCTCCAGGTGCACGCTCTCGATGCCAGCCAGGCTCGAGGGTCGCAGGCCCCAGAGGAGCTCGAGCCCGACCGCCCCGACGAGGATGCCGGCCGTCGTGCCGAGCACGACCAGTAGCGCCACCTCCGCCAGGAGCAGACGGATCAGCCCGCGGCGAGTCGCTCCGAGACACTGCAGCAAGGCCAGCTCGTGGGTGCGGGCAGCCCGCCGGGCCATGAGAAGGCTCGTCACGTTCACGCACGTCAGCAGGAGGAAGGCGAACGCGCCCGCCAGGAGAGTGAAGAGCAGAGGCCGAAGCCAGTCGGTGGCGTCGTTCCGCAAGGAAACCGCGTGGAAGGCGTCGCCCGACGCCGCCATGTGCGCGTAGGTCGCGCGCAGTCGGTCGGAGACCTCCCGAGCCGCCCGATCCGCGGTCCGGAGGCCGACCCCGTCGGCCAGGCGGGCCACCGTCCTGAGGAATCGCGGCCCGCCGTCGTTGGAAGCGGCGATCCACGGATAGACCGTGAAGAGGTCGACGCGCGCGGGCACGCCGACGGCGTCGGGAAAGAGAAGGCGCGCGTCCGCGGGGAGCACGCCGACGACGGTCGCAGGTGATCCGTCGACCCGCAGCGTGCGGCCGACCACGCCCGGATCACTCTCCAGCTCGCGCTGCCAGAATGAGTGGCTCAGCAGAATCGAGCTCTCCCCGTCGTTGCCTTCGTCGGCTGCGAAGCCGGGCCCGAGGTGCATGTCGAGGCCCAGGAGACCAAAGAAGTTGGGGGTGATGAGCGCCGAGGAGACGAGGGCCGAGCGCTCGGCGAGCGAGACGGTGCGGGTCGTCGCCCAGATCCCCGCGACATCCTCGAAGACCGCGGACTCGGAGCGGAGCGCGTCGACCTGGACGCCGGAGAGAGGGAGGCGACCGGAGTCGAAGCCGTCGAGGCGGTTCCAGATGAAGACCAGCTCGTCGGGTTCGTCGTACGGCGGCGGTCGGAGAAGCACCGCATCCACGACGCTGAGAAGCGCCACGGTGACACCGATCCCCAGCCCCAGTGAGCCCACGACGGCGGCACCGAGCGCGCGGTCGCGACGGAGGGCCTTGCCCGCGTGCCGCACGTCGGCGACCCACGCCCGGACACCCGCCGGGCTGGAGGGCCCCGCCCGACGCGACCGGAGCGACCACGCCAGGCGCAGCGTCGTGGGCGAGAGGAGCTGAGCAAGGTGCCACACGTGGCCCCGAAGGCCCCCGCCGATGCCGCGGCGTGCCGCGTCCCTCCGGAGATCCTCGAGGAAGTCGACGCGATAGCGGTCGGGCAGGAGGAGCCGATACGCCGCTCGGGCCCACTCCGGAATCGGATCCGGCCTCTTCATCGGACGAATGATCCGTTCATGGTCGTCCTCGACACCTCGCCACACCTCCGCCACTGTCCCGGGCGCGCCCCGAGGAGCGTGCCGCTCGACAATAATATGACACAGTCGGAAAATGGCAATCCGCCCGCGACGTGCGACGCACGGCTCCCGGCTCGACTTGCCGCCTATAGTCGATCGACATATAGTCGATCGACTATTACCCAGGGAAGGCGACATGTCCGATCACCCCGGGATCCCGCTGGCGCCACGTGACTACCTGATCCTGGTCATCCTCGCCGAGGGCCCCACGCACGGCTACGGCATCGTCACCGCCGCGGAGCGGTCGACCCGCGCGGAGGTACCCCTCGATCCGGCGAACCTCTACCGGGCCCTGAAGCGCATGCTTCGAGACGGATGGGTCGACCGGATCGACGACGAAGAGGAACGCGCGCGCTTCGAGCTGACCCCGCTCGGAAGGGAGATCCTCGGTGCCGAGACGCGTCGCCTCGACGAGCTCCTGCAGCGGGCGCACCGGCTTCTCTCGGAGGAGGGGTGAGGCAGGATCCGTGGGTCGTACGTCTCTACGGGGCACTCGTCGGCCTCGGCCCGGCGGGGTTCCGCGAGCTCGCCGGAGACGATGCGGCGGAGACGTTCGCGGCGATGTGGCGGGCGCGGAGCGGACGGCGCCGCGTCACGCTTGTGGCGGTGGCGTTCCCACGGCTGGTCGGTGTGCTCGCGGCCGAGTGGTGGGACGTGTTCTTCCGGAGGTCGGTGGGCGGCCCCGGGCATCGTGAAAGGGGAGGAGGGGAGGAGATGGGCGACTGGATCCGTAGCGTACGCCACGCGCTGCGCAGCCTGGGGCGCGCGCCGGCGATCCCGGCGAGCGTGATGCTTCTGACCGGCCTGGGCGTCGGTACGGTCGTGACCGTGTTCACGGTCGCCGACCACCTCTTCCTGCGGGCGCTCCCCTACCCGGAGGCCGACCGCCTCGTCTTCGTGGAGGGCGGCTCGTACTCCTATCCCGTCGTACGACGGCTCGAAGATGTCCCGGCGGTCTCCGAATGGGCCGCGGCGGCGGCGGGGGAGGCGACGCTGACGGGTGAGGGTGATCCGCTCGTCATCCGCCAGGCGAGGGTGAGTCCGGCCTTCTTCGACGTGTTCGGCGGCCGCACGGCTTCCGGGCGCCTCTTCGACAGGTCCGACTACGGCGCTTCCGACGTCGCCGTGGTGAGCGCCGCCGCGTGGCGGCGGATCTGGGGAGGCGACCCGCAGCTGGTGGGGCGCACCATCCGGATCGACGGCGCTCCGGCGACCGTGGTCGGAATCCTCGACGCGGGCTTCGTGCCACCGGCCCGCGTCTCCGGACGCGAGGTGGACGTGTGGCGGCCGGTCGATCTCGCCTCCGAGATCGGGACCTCGCAGGACTACTACATCTTCGAGATCTCCGGACGCATCGCGCCGGGCGCCACGCTCGAGGCCGTGCGCGACGAGGTCGACGGTGTCGCGCGTCGGCTCGCCGAGGAGTTCCCGGCCCGCTACCGGAACTCGCGCGGCGATCACCGTACGATGCCGGTGACCTCGCTGGCGGAGGCCACCGTGGGCGACGTGCGTCGACCGATCGGCCTTCTGTTCGCCGGAGCCGTGGTGCTGCTCCTCATCGCGTGCGCCAACATCGCGCACCTCATGCTGGCGCGGGGCCTGGGTCGGGCGCGGGAGTTCGCCGTCCGCCGGGCGATGGGCGCGGGAGGGCTGCGACTGGCGCGGCAGCTCCTCGTCGAGTCGCTGCTCCTGGGCCTGGGCGGTGGGGCGGTCGCGGTCGGTGTGGCGTGGCTCGCCGTCGGTGCGCTTCGAGCGCGGGCACCCGTCGAGATCCCGCGCCTCGCCGAGGTCTCGGTGGACCTGACCGCCCTCGTCGTCGCGCTCGGCGTGGCGGGGCTGACCGGCGTGCTGTTCGGGCTGGGACCCACGATCGGGACCGTACTCGGCAAGCCGCTGGCGCCCATGCTGCGGAGCGGAGACCGGGCGTCCACGAGCGGCCCCGGCACGCGACGCCTGAGAGCCGCGATGGTCGTGGCCGAGGTCGCGCTCTCCCTGGTGCTCGTCCTTCAGGCCGGGCTGCTGACGAGGAGCGTGCTGAGCCTGAATCGCGTGGATCCGGGCTTTCGGACCGAAGGGCTCTGGCGCGCGCCGCTCGAGCTCGGACCGATCGAGGAGGCCGAAGGAGGCGTGGGCCGGATCGAGGCGATCCGCGACGCCCTGGCGTCTGCCCCCGGGATCCGCGGGGTGACGTACGGGGTGACGCTACCGCTCGAGCTCACCGGAGGTCGACGGTGCTGCCACGTGGTCTGGCTGGCCGCCTCGGTCGGGGCGGAAGACGGCTCGCTGACCCGATGGCACCCCGTCGGGCACGACTACTTCGACGTCCTGCAGATCCCGCTGCTGGAGGGCGCGTCGTGGGACCCGGAGGTCGCCGCGGTCGAGCCCGTTCCGGTCGTGGTGAACGCGGCGCTGGCGCTCGCCTCTTTCGGCACCACGGACGGCGTGATCGGGAGGACACTCGCCGTCGGCCCGCGGTCGGCCGTCGTCGTCGGGGTCGCCGCCGACGTGCGGCACTACGGGCTCGACGTGGTCGACGAGCCCGCGCTCTACTCGGCCCCGACCTTTCTGGACCAGGCGAGTCTGGCCGTTCGGGCGGATCCGGGCGTCGACGTGGCCCGGACGACTCGGGAGGCCGTGTGGAGCGTCGACCCGGATCTGCCGGTGCCCACCGTCGAGTCGATGGAAGCGGTGGAGCGCCGGTCGACCGTCGGCCGCCGCTTCGACTCCGCGCTCAGCGGGGCGTTCAGCGTCGTCGCGCTCCTCCTCGCCGCCGGCGGGCTCGCCGGCACGCTCTTCTTCCTGGTCCGGGAGCGTCGCCGCGAGATCGGGATCCGCATGACGTTGGGCGCGGCCTCCCCGACGGTCGTTGCGGAGGTCGTGCGGCGCGGGGTGGGGTGGGCGGTTGCCGGGATCGTGCTCGGGGTCGCCGGCGGTCTCGCGGCCGCACGGCTGCTCGAGAGCCGTCTCTTCGGCGTGAGCAGCGCCGACGCGCTCACGGTGGCGGCGACGTCGGCGCTGCTGCTCGCCGTCGCTGTCGCGGCGAGCTGGCTTCCGGCCCGGAGCGCGGCGCGGACCGATCCGCTGGAGACGCTGCGGGCGGAGTAGCAGGCACCCCGGGGCTGCACCGGCGCCGGCGCGCGCGCCTTGAACCTCGAGATCGACTCTCGATGGACGATCTAGGAGTTGTATATTACAAATAATATCGGAACACCCCCTTGAGTCCGCCTCCTGGATGCTCCAGCGCGTGCCCGCAGAGTCGAAGCCCGGTCCCGACGCTTTCGGCCCCCCGTCACGATCGGGGCGGCGTCGCGTAGAGCAGGAGCACACCGATCAGCACGAGCGCCGGAACGTCGCCGATGAGGTGCGTCCGTTCCGTCGGATCCAGAACCGCCTGCACGGCCATGATCAGGCCGTGGACGACGCTCGACCATCCCGCGAAGAGGATGAGGCTGCGGTGCTCGGCCGGCGCTCGACTGGCGATCAGGAGGAAGACGCCCAGGGTCGCGTAGACGCCGAGGAACATGACTTCGTACTCGATCTGGCCCGGACTCCACGCGAAGCCCGCCGGCCAGAGGCGCATGAGGACCCCGATGCCGAGGATGAAGACGACGCCGGTGGCGGTGAGAATGAGCCGGGTCGGGCGGGTCGCTGCGGATTCGGGCATGGGATTCCTCACCGATGGGTCCTCGGGTGGGGCCGACGAGCGGCCGGGTTCATAGGGAGAGAGCCGGGAACGGCCGCTCGGGATTCGGCCTTCGTCGCTCGCGGAGGAGGTGGCCGCTGCCGGAGTGCCCCTCGGTGACACGACCACACGGGTGCCCTTCGGGGTCGACGGAGGGACGGGCGTCACGCCCGCGGGAGGGCGAGGCGGACCTTGTGTCGCGACGCGCGAGAGGGGACCATCGCGCGCGCAAGACGGGGGGGCGGCGCCGCGCAG